>JBAXMT010000379.1:0-2291 GCA_037134135.1 Methylococcaceae bacterium
TTCGGTAAAATCGCTGAAATCGCGAAAGCAAACGTAAGTGCGCTTTCGTAAGATTTTACGACTCCCGTTTTAACCTTAAAAATCTGCCCAACTTAAACCGTGGGCGGATTTTTTTTGTGGTTTCTTTATTGCTCAGAATTTAGAAATCCTACAAACCAAGCCCAAAAGTTCAAAAATAAAAATTATTGTTGATGGTATTTTTATTTACTCAAATCAGTTTTAATCGCATCAAATAAAATTAGCAGTATTTTATTATCTAAACCATCAGTAATCGTTTGCAATTCTGGCGTTAAAACAGTGACGCTAGTTTTTAAATTAGCTTCGTGAAATTGCAAAATGTAACTTTGTTCATTTTCAGAAAATGGATTAAATACAGAAATTGTATTATCCCAAAGTGATTTCTCTGGTTGTTGTTTTGCTTCGACAAATTGGATGTAAATTTGCCCACTATCTTGACCACGATTGGTTACTTCAATACCGCTACGACTTAATGCTTTTCCAACAATTCGCCATGCTCGCACCAAAGGCACATTTAAGTTCAATGTTGGTGCATTTTCATGTGTCAAACTGACTTGAATTTCGTTTCGATTAAGTTCAGTTTCTGCGTCGGTAAGCGTTGGGCGATTTTCTACAACAGCGATTTTCTCAATCACAGATTCTATTTTTTTAGTCGCCAATTTTTTAGGTGTTATGGCTTCAACTGAGTTTGCTGCTGTTGGTGTTATTTTTTTCGCTGGGACAGATATTTTTTGTACTAAATCGGTAGGAATCACCAATGGCGGTAATTCGGTTGTAAATTGGTAGTCTTTTTCTTTATCGGGAAACCAACTTTGAAGCGTGCTGCAACCACTTGTGCCTATAACAACACATACAATGAAACCAACTTGAAATGACAATTTCATTTTAAATCACACCCGCTTGACGCATAGCTTCACGCACATTTTGTTCACATTCTGGTGTGAGCCAAGTTAATGGAAGACGAATGCCTTTTTGCATCAATCCCATTTCAGAAACTGCCCATTTCACAGGGATCGGATTTGCTTGAATAAATAAATCACGATGTAGAGCCGCAAGTTTGTTATCAATTTCAGCCGCAATTTCAGCATCACCAGCCATTGCAGCCGTAATCATTTCATGAACTAAACGCGGTGCAACATTTCCTGAAACTGTAATTGTTCCATTACCACCCAATAAACAAAATTCACGGCTACTTGCATCATCACCAGTGTAAATTGCAAAATCAGAAGATGTTAAATCACGAATTTTTTGAACTCGCGTTAAATCTCCTGTCGCTTCTTTTACACCAACGATATTTGGAATTTTTGCCAATCGACCAATGGTTTCAGGCAACATATCACACGCTGTTCTACCAGGTACGTTGTATAAAATTTGAGGTATTTCGACGGCTTCTGCAATCGCTTTGTGGTGTAAATATAAACCTTCTTGTGTTGGTTTGTTGTAATACGGAGTGACAATTAAACAAGCATCTGCACCTAATTCTTTAGCGTGTTGTGTTAAGTTAATCGCTTCAGTAGTTGAATTTGAACCAGTGCCAGCAATCACAGGAATACGTCCTGCCACTTTATCCACGACAAATTTAATCACTTGACAATGTTCTGTTTCACTTAATGTCGCAGATTCGCCTGTTGTGCCAACCGCTACTAAAGCATCTGTATTTTGTTCGATATGAAATTCTATTAAACGCGCTAAACTGTCAAAATCTACAGCACCAGTGTTATCCATTGGCGTGACTAATGCGACGATACTACCTTGAATCATGAAAGCTCTCGATGGGTTAAAAGTGAAATTTTTGTTGCGCTTATTATCCACAAAATTTTTTGTCATGTTTAGAAATATGTTTCAAATTTTTAGCGTGAAAATAAACGATAAAACGGCAAGCGATTTTTTGAGAAATCGCTTGCCAAAAAGATTTAAACTTTTTCTTTCCCCGCAGGTCTAATCAAACGAATACCCAATTCTTTCAACTGCTCATCAGTCACAACCGCCGGCGCACTGACTAACGGACATGCGGCAGATTGGGTTTTGGGGAAGGCAATCACGTCACGAATCGATGTTGAATGCGTCATTAACATCACCAAACGATCCAAACCAAATGCCAAACCACCATGCGGCGGCGCACCGTATTTCAACGCATCGAGTAAGAAACCGAATTTTTCACGCGCTTCTTCTTCGCCAATGCCCAAAATTTCAAATACCGTTTGTTGCATTGACGTGCGATTGATACGAATCGAACCGCCGCCCACTTCTGTGCCGTTCAACACCAAATCATA
>JBAXMT010000380.1:0-2282 GCA_037134135.1 Methylococcaceae bacterium
TAAAAAATGGTGTGAAAGTCGTCACAGGTTCAAAAGAAGATTGGACGGGCAGTTTGGGGTTGACGCAAATTTTGAATAAATCGGCGTTGATAGAAGGTAGCGTCAGTTACACCGCAAACAGCGGTTATATGTCGAATCCTTACAAAGTCGTCGAAATTTTATTTGTTGACCCAACTAAAAAAGCCGATTCAGAAGGAAAAATTGACGCGAAATTGTTGCCATTTTTAGAACAACGTCCAGAGCAGCGAAATCAATGGACTGAAAATTTGCGCTTTGTTCAGCATATTGACGCGCTCGATGCTGCGTTGCATTTGGATTATCGTTTTTATCATGATGATTGGGGTATTAACGCACACACGATTTCAGGTGATTGGATTCAACCGATTGGCGACGGCTGGTCGCTTACGCCGCGAGTTCGTTATTATTCGCAAGATTCGGCGGATTTCTACGCGCCTTATTTGCTCTCAAAACAAGCCGCTAGCACGGTTACATTTGATGACGATGGAAATATCCAACGCACTTCGTACAATCCAAAATTATTCCCAAAAAATTATTCGAGTGATTACCGCTTATCAGGTTATGGCGCGTTAAGTGGCGGTTTGACAATCACTAAAAAATTTGCCAAAGGCTTGGAACTTCAAGCGGGTGCGGAGTATTACACGCACGCGGGAAGTTTGAAATTAGGCGGTGGCGGCGAAGGAAATTATGCCGATTTCGATGGTTATTTGGTGAATGCCGCATTGAATGTAGATTTAGCTGCCTTAGCAACGGCAAATTCCGCGCACAGCGAACATTCGCATCATGCTCACCACCATCATGGTGCTGGCGCACCTGCTGGCGTGATGTTTGATCACGTTTTGCCAAATGCGGGCGATGTGATGATTGGTTATCGTTATATGTACGCAAATCAGGCAGGGCAAATGCAACAAGGTGTAAATCCTGTGAGTGATAAAACACTTTTAAATCAAAGTTGCGATCCTGTTTTAAAACAATGTTTTGTTACGCCGCAAGAAATGAGTATGAATATGCACATGCTTGATTTGATGTATGCGCCGACTGATTGGTTGACGCTGATGTTGATGCCACAATTTATGGATATGCACATGGCAATGCGGGATCTTGATGGTGCGGCAAATTTAAATATGCTGACACCATTAGGGGCAGCGGTGATTCACTCGCGCCATGAGCATACAACGGGCGGCGTAGGCGATACAGGAATGTACGCGCTATTTAATGTACTGAAGTTTTCAAATCAGCAATTGAATGTGAGTTTGGGAATTAGCGCACCAACGGGCGATTCGGCGATTCAATTGCGCGATACGCATCAGCAAGATTTAGGTTTTATTCATTACGGAATGCAACTTGGTAGCGGAACGTGGGATTTCAAACCTGCAATAACGTACACGGCAAACATTGATGATTGGTCATTTGGCGCACAATTAAATGGCACGAAACGTCTTGAAAATCAGAGTAAATCAGGTTTTGCATTGGGTGATATTTTTCAAGCAACAGGATGGGGCAGTTACAGTTGGACAAATTGGCTTGCGACTTCAGTGCGCGGTGTTTATACCTTGCAAGGCGCGTTAAAGGGTTCGTACAAAGGTGTTTATCATCAAATCGGTGCAATGGATTTTCCAAATAGTTACGGCGGACGATTTGTTGATGTCGGTTTTGGAATTAACGCTTCGATGCCAAATGGAAGTTTACAAGGCAATCGTTTGAGTTTTGAATGGTTGCAGCCTGTTCACGATGACGTGAACGGCTACCAATTACCACGCGAAGGCGCGTTGTCTGCGACTTGGTCTTATGCGTTTTAAACATTTCACTTTTTCAGCAATGGGAAGTCCGTGCGAATTGCAAATTTATGCCGAAAACGAGTTTATTGCTGAAAAAATCGCGCAACAAATTATTGCCGATGTTCATCGTTTGGAACGTAAATACTCGCGTTATCGAGCCGACAGTTTTTTGTCAGAAATTAACGAAGTTGCTGCGTTAGGCGGTTCAATTACGGTTGATGCAGAAACGGCAGGTTTATTAAATTACGCCCAAACGTGTTACGAATTAAGCGATGGTTTGTTTGATATTACATCAGGTATTTTGCGGAAAGCATGGCATTTTGACTCCCCTGCCCTGCCCGACGAAAAAATAATTCAATCATTATTGGCAAAAATTGGCTGGGGGAAATTACGCTGGGAAAATTCAATACTAACTTTTTCACAAGCTGAAATGGAAATCGATTTCGGTGGCATCGTTAAAGAATACGCGGCAGATAGAGCGGCAAC
>JBAXMT010000381.1:0-2279 GCA_037134135.1 Methylococcaceae bacterium
TGAAATATATGGTGAGCCCTGTAAGACTTGAACTTACGACCTGCCGATTATGAGTCGGACGCTCTAACCAACTGAGCTAAGGGCCCTTAAAAATCTTAATCGCTATCTAAAAAACAACGTAATTGTTCAGAGCGAGAAGGGTGACGTAATTTCCGCAAGGCTTTTGCCTCGATTTGTCGAATGCGTTCCCGTGTCACATCGAACTGTTTACCGACTTCTTCTAGCGTATGATCTGTGTTCATATTGATGCCAAAACGCATCCGCAATACTTTTGCTTCACGAGCCGTTAAACCTGCCAATACGTTTTGCGTAGATTCTTTCAAACCCTCTATTGTCGCGGCTTCAATCGGTGATAACACTTTCGCATCTTCAATAAAATCACCGAGATGTGAATCTTCATCGTCACCGACAGGTGTTTCCATCGAAATCGGTTCTTTGGCAATTTTTAACACTTTCCGAACTTTATCTTCTGGCATTTCCATACGTTCTGACAATTCTTCGGGAGTCGCTTCGCGTCCTTTTTCTTGCAGAATTTGCCGTGAAATTCGATTCAACTTATTGATGGTTTCAATCATGTGAACGGGAATTCGGATTGTGCGAGCTTGATCTGCAATCGAGCGCGTAATCGCCTGGCGTATCCACCACGTCGCATAAGTTGAGAACTTATAGCCACGTCGATACTCAAACTTATCAACCGCTTTCATTAACCCAATATTGCCTTCTTGAATTAAATCAAGAAATTGCAATCCGCGATTAGTGTATTTTTTGGCGATTGAAATCACCAGCCGCAAATTTGCTTCAATCATTTCTTTTTTCGCCCGTCTGGCCTTAGCTTCGCCAATGGTCATACGACGGTTGATGTCTTTTAAACTACTAATTGTTGAACCGTATTCAGATTCAATTTCAGTTAATATTTTCAAGCATTTGCGTAACTCTTTCTCACGCTCTTTTATACTTTCACCGTAAACCGAATCCGCTAAACATTTTTCTAGCCATATCACATTTGTTTCATCTTCACTAAACAATGCTAAAAACTCTTTGCGTGGCATTTTGGCATGATCAACAATAATCTCGTTAATCAATTTTTCTTGTGTTCGAACGATTACGATACCGCGAGGAATAATGCTAGTCATTTTTTTCAAATAATTCGATGACCATTTGAATTCCATGAACAGTTCGGTGAGTTTTTCAAGCTCTTCTTCCGTTTCGTTACTAGTATAACTGTACTTTTTCGTTGCACTTAATACGCACGTTAATTGCTGTTTCAGTGCATCAACTTTTTCTTTAACTTCGTCATAATTCAGACCTTTGCTTTCATCTTCACCGCTTTCATCAACCGTTACGCTATCTTCTTCATCCGTTTCAAGGTCATCATCGGCAGCTATAGGTAAGGCGGCAATCAAATCTTCGGGTTCCGATAAATCAATAAAACCAGAAATCAAATCAATTAAACGAATGCTATTTTCGTCATTGTTTTTTGAATTATAACTAACGGCTTCTTCGAGTGGAATAGATTCAAATGCGGAAATAAATTCACTTACCACAATACAAGAACGCGCCATCGCTTGCACGATATGTCTTTGTCCTTCCTCGATACGCTTGGCGATTTTTAATTCGTCCGCGCGGGTCAACAATTCAACCGAACCCATTTCACGCATGTACATTCGAACTGGATCGGTGGTGCGTCCAAACTCGTTATCCGAGGATGCTAATGCGGCAACTTCTTCAGCATCTTCATCATCTGTTGTTACAGCAGCAGAATCGGTAATCAATGAGTCTTCATCCGGTGCAACTTCATGCACCTGAATGCCCATATCGTTAATCATGTTAATAATATCTTCAATCTGCTCTGGATCAGCAATATCACTGGGTAAATGATCGTTCACCTCAGCAAAAGTCAAATAACCTTGAATTTTACCTTTGGCGATCAATTGTTTTAGCTGTGATTGCTGTTGTTCTTCACTCATTATTTATCCACGCAGTTAAAATCAGTCAACGACTTTTAGCACCTGATTATACTTAAAATATGCTTGAAAACGCAAACAAAAGCTGTTTTTGTGTATTTTTCTTCTTTGTACATGACAAAAATCATCCATATTGAAAAGTATATTTTTAATTTCAATAGAGTTTATGCACAATAAGCAGATTTACCTGCCGCCATGTGTCGACGAAGTGTCTGTTGATTTACAAGTCCGCAAATAGTCTGCATGACCAGCCCATAATTATAGAATGAGAACAGCGAAATCGTGTAGCAAGAATCGTCCAGTTTTTTATCCAAC
>JBAXMT010000382.1:0-2265 GCA_037134135.1 Methylococcaceae bacterium
TCCTACTTGGGTATTTTGGCAGTAAATTTGTCCTCGAGATGATTTTAATGCGAGCTTGACATCCTCCCCGCCCTAAAGGGTTACAACGGGGATTCCTTATTGCTAAGGAGCAGGTGTGTATCACTACTACCTACTGGTTTCTGCTGCTGACCGCATTACAGCACGGTTCACTTCACAGACTAACCCCCGATAGACCTCGGGTTAATACATTTATTGCGCCGACTACGTCAGCGTTATTTTTATATCCACATTCAACGCAAACAAATTCAGCTTGCGTAAGCCTATTTTCTTTGGCGACATGATGACAACTCGGACATTTTTGACTGGTATGATGCGGCGGTACTTTAATCACCATGCCGCCATTCCAATCTTGTTTGTACGTCAACATATCAAAAAACATCCCCCAGCCTTGGTCTAAAATTGATTTGTTCAATCCTGACTTTTGTTTGACGTTTTTAAGTTTTGGGGCTTTGCTCATGTTATTAATCTTCAAATCTTCTATACAAATCACAGCTTGGTTTTCGCAGATTGCAGTCGATTTTTTGTGAAGAAAATCACGGCGAGCCGCCGCTATTTTTTCGTGATGCTTAGTAATTTTGACTTTTTGTTTTTGCCAATTTTTTGAAAATTTCTTTTTGTGTTTTAACTTGCGTTGCAAGGTGGCTAATTTTTTAGCCGATTTTTTGAAGCTATTTAACGGCTCAATGAATGACCCGTCTGACAAGGTTGCAAAACGTTTAACGCCCATGTCGATACCCATTGCAGACGTTGATTTGTGCGTCATTTCTGGTGTTTCATATTCAACTTGAATCGAAACATACCACTGTTTTCCTTTGCGACTAACCGTTACGTTTTTGGGTGTACCAACAATTTTGCGGCTGTTGCGATAGCGTACCCAGCCAATTTTAGGTAGAAAAATTCGATTTTCTTCCTGTTCGATTTTGAAACCTTGCGGATAACGGATGCTGTCCGATGATTGACCTTTGCGTTTAAAAACAGGAATCCGTTTAAGCGGTTGGTTTTTGTCAAACGCATCCTTAAACGCTTTGTCTAAATCTTTTAGTTTTTGTTGTAATGCTTGTGACGGTAACTCGTTTAAAAATCCATACTCGTCGGATTGCTTCCATAACGTCGCCCAAAAACATAATTCCGAATACCACAAAATCGGCTGTTTTTTGTTCAATCTATCTAAATTCAACGCTAACGCTTTATTCCAAGCAAAACGGCACCCACCAGCATAATTTGTTAATTTCTGGTTGTTTTCGGTACTTACTTTGAGCCTAAATTTAAAGGCTTTTCGTATCGTTTTGTTCATGCGACAATTCTAATCTTTCTAAATTGGTCTATCAAGGTTTTTATGGAAGTTAGAACAGGTCGCCACTGTGTTTTTATGTTACACGCACATTTAGTCTTTGTGACTAAATATCGTCGCGCTGCATTTACCAATGAGATGCTTAACTCGCTTAAATCATGCTTTGAAAAAGTATGTGAAGATTTTGAATGTCAGCTTGAAGAATTTAATGGTGAAAAAGACCATGTACATTTGTTAGTGAATTATCCGCCAAAAGTTTCTATTTCTAAGTTGGTCAACAGTTTAAAAGGGGTTTCTAGCCGTAGACTGCGCCAAGATTATGAAAAAGAATTAGAACGCATTTATTGGAAGGGCGTTTTGTGGAGTCCAAGTTATTTTGCGGGAAGTTGTGGCGGTGCGCCGTTATCTGTTTTGAAACAGTACATTGAGCAACAGCAACGCCCTACTTAGATTTTAAAGCGGGGCTACGCCGATATTCCTTACATCCCCGACCTGAAGAGACGGGGCTTTGCGGAATTTTTGGTAAAATGAAGTTACTATTAGATGAAAACTTATCAAGGCGTATCGTACCGTTTATCCAAGAAACTTATCCTAATTCTACTCAGGTGGCTTTGGTTGGATTGGAAAAAATGAGCGACAAAACGATTCGTCAGTACGCAATTGACCATAATTTTATCATCACAACTAAAGATGCCGATTTTTACGAAATGAATCTCGTGTATGGTCAACCGCGTAAAATTATATGGATTAAAGCAGGTAATCAAACCAAAGCAGCTATCATCAACTTATTAGTTGATAATCAAAAGATTATTAAACAGTCCCTCTTAGATGAAAACAAGGATTGTGTCGAAATAATTTGAACTCTTTTAGGGTTAATAAACGCTGTACAGCTACTACCGATGTTACAGATTTGATTCCTGCCGTACTTAGGATAATGCATGAGTTTAAACAGT
>JBAXMT010000383.1:0-2262 GCA_037134135.1 Methylococcaceae bacterium
AAGCTTTGCTCGATTGACGTTCAGAACCTCCTAACGTCACGGTTCACGCGAAGCGTATCTTAGTTTTCGTTATAATGACTTCACAAAATCTCGAAATTTCTATGCGAAGCGTTTCTTTCTCTTTTCAGGATGAAATGGTTTCTGTCTTGTTCGATTCGAGTCAGTTCGAAGTATCGACTTTAGTCAGTTTTTTCGAAATTCAGTCAAGAAATGAGCAGCTCTTTTTCCTTTCTGCGCTGACGCCTAACGACTCCCTATAAGAAACCCCATTCCGCTATGAGAAACAGGGTTTCTCTTACATTCGCCTTAGGGGTGTCTTTTAATTGGATTAATTATTTGGTTAATAGTTGTTTGTGTAAATGTGTGTTTTTAGGATCGTTTCTCATATAGGAAATCATACATTTACTATTTTTTAGAAATTGTGTCTACAAAGTTAAAATTATTATTCGAATAAGCTCTTTTAATGTTAAATATTAATCTGATTCATTGGTAGTTGATTTGATAAAATGCAAAAAGCCCCACATAAATGCAAGGCTTAATTGTATCCCCTCAAAAAGGGGTGGAGAATTACTTCGTTTTAGAGCATGACCATCTGCATCTATTCAAAGGTGATAGATGAATGACTACGAATGTTATTTTTTTGTTGCTAAATTCAAGGAGTTGAATTATTTTGTTTTTCGTAGATTAAGTCAGCTAACGAAAAATCATTTTTTTGATTGATTAAGTCCGAGAGGTATTTCCAAAGATCTACCCCGTTCTGCTTTGCAGTTTGGGTAATTGACATCATTGCATCTTGAATTTTGGTACCTATCTCAGACATGGTGTGTAATGAGATATCTCTTTTACGAACCTGCACCCTGGCTTTCAACTCTGCCAGATTATTATGAAGCGGTAGTAAAGGTTGCTTTAATACCGTCAAAAGTTCGGATTTGTTATTTTTGGTTCTCTCTATTTCTTTGTTCAAATCAAAGTATTCCGTTTTTGGCTGAAAGACTTCATCAAATTTGGCTTCCAAAGTCAACGCAGCATCAGGACTTGGTTGTAGCTTGTAGCCTTGTAATAAACGATAGAATTCCCAATAAATGGACAGGAAATCAGCCAATGTTTTTCTATTATTCTCTAGCCTAGGACTCAATTTATTGTAATACCTAGCATCGTGTACCCAGCAGAGCATGTGCTCTTGAGATAACAGATTGTATTCAGGCGCATCATCGCTCACAAGATATTTTATTGTTGAATACTCTGTCTGAGTAAAATAGTAGCCGAATGCAAGGGACTCACACATTCTGAAAAACATATTGGGTTTGGCGTACACAGCTGGATATTCCTTAGACATAATGTTCAAGAATTCCAGCTCAGTTAATGTTTGATCTTTGGGAAATCTATTTTTTAAAATTGCGATATCAGATCGACTTACCTTGAAATGAAGAAGGTATTTTTCGGCCTCATCATTGTATCTGTACAAAAGTCCTTGCTGTGGCTCTCCAAGCAAGGCGTACAATAAGTGAAGACGATTCTTTTTAGCCAAGGTTGCAAAAATGGTGAAATCATCAGAGCAAATCATTTGCGTGGTGTAGGATTTCCCGTGAAACTTCGCACCAGTACCGTCTATTTGCGTAAATACACCTTGAAGACCTGCTTTAAGAATGCGATTCTTTTCGTTAATCACAATTTCGGCTGGCTCAATGAGAATGTTGTTGAGCATTCCCGTTGTAAGGTCAATTCCGATGGGTCTCAATGCAGAGATAATTTTGCTCTGTGATAGATCCAAATCATGATGAAATATATGGCAGAAGGTCTTTATTTTGTCACTAATATAACCCGTACAATCTTCGGGAAGCGGGGCTGTGTAAGTTTTATTGAGGGACGGAGAATAGTATTTTTCACGAATGTAGCGTGTATTGTTACTGCGAAATATTATGTCTTGACGAATCGTAATTTCAACACCCTTATTGATAATATCACTGGGCAATTGACTTTTATCAAGTTCACAATGAACAGTCTGGTCAATTTTAATATGGTTTTCACTTATTTTTACGTCTCTGCTAAGGATTCTACGAGTTCTCTTGGACTCATTATGGAACTTTTCTGACGAAATATTAGTCGGATTTTTCTTTGGATTGAAATTAGGTTGTCCTTGTTCACCCTTGAGAAATTTGATCTCGTCTTTTAAATCTTTAATTTCGGCTCTAAGTTCATCTATAGTCTTAAGAGCTGATTCCAGAGCATTCATAAGGATTATAATCGTAGGACGAAGCTCTG
>JBAXMT010000384.1:0-2259 GCA_037134135.1 Methylococcaceae bacterium
TTTGAAGATAATAAGGAACTTGAATTTCTCGGTTTTGAAAATAGAAAATATTACCTAAACTAAACTTTGCACGTTCTTGACCTGTTTTCTCATCAATCAAACGCGAAGTAACTGCTGTAGTAATTTGATTTGCATCTTGCATTCTATCAATGCCACTAAAACGATTATCACGAAATAAGGTGTTAAACCACATATCGTAAGTCGCTGTATCAAACATCGTATTGATAGCATCTTGATTTTTTCGCGGAATATACAAATAAAACAAACGCGGCTCTAAAGTATTTAAAAATGCTTTGCCACCTAAATTCAAATTCCGCTCAAATGTCATTCCGCTGTCTGTTGAGAAAATCGGCAACGTGCGTGAAACTTGTCCCAAAATGTTACTCGGCGACCAAGCCCATGATGGTGAATTTGGAGCTATAGTTTCACTTAAAACTATATTCGACTGTGGGTCACTTAAAAAGTAGTTCGTATATTGCACTGCAATTTTTGGAGTGACGTAAGCACTCGCCGATTGCATTGGTAAACTTATCGAAGGCTTGATATTGCTACGTTGTCCATTTCTCAGACTGGTGTGTTGAAAATAAACAAACTCGTTATCCATCGCCACGTTTACTGGCACGGGTAATTGGTCAAAACCGTGTTTCAAATTCACGTTGATTTGCGGCAATTTGCGATAAGGTAGCTTACCTTTTGTCAACGCCTTATCAATCGATTGATAATTTTCAACTCGTGCCGTCGCGTTAATATCATCGCCGTAATAACCGACATCCGCCTGACTTTTCAAATAACTGAAATTCGGCATACTCAACGCGCTACCCAATTCCGCGAAATAATTTTTGTCGGAAACGAAATTCAAATCCACGTTCGCTTGAATTTTATCGGTGAATTTTGTCGTGTTTTTCATCGATGCAAAATAACGCGGTTTATCTTGGCGCAAATAATCATTCGGCAATACTTCGACGCTGGTTTGACCTTGCGACGATTCGGTTAAATAACGAAATTCACCCGCCAGCAACATGCCACGCTTGGTTAAATAACGCGGTCTAAACGTCGCGTCGTAATTGTCCGCGATGTTGAAATAATACGGCGTGCTGATATTGAAACCGCTGCGTTGCGTCGAACCAAAAGAAGGCGCGAGAAATCCCGACGTTCTCCGATTATCCGTGGGAAATGAAAGATACGGCGAATAAAAAACGGGCGTGCCTTTGAATTCTAGCCACGCATTTTTAGCAGAACCGCGCCCTTCTTCTTTGTCGATTTCTAATTCTGAAGCGTGAACCACCCAATCTTGATTTCCCGTTGGGCAACTTGTGTACGCAACATCTTGATAACGTGAAACGGTTTTGCTATCTCGATAAACTGCGCCCGCATGACCGCGTAACGATGCCGTTGGCGCAATAAAAAGTACGTCACGCAATTTCGCTTGATCGCTTGCCAAATCAAACGTCGCGGCGTTGGTATGAACCGACATATCGTCATCGCTGTAATACACATCGCCTTGAACGTCTAACTTTCCTGCCACGCTGTCGTAATTTGCAGCATTGGACGACATCTGCTGATCGGCGCGTTTTATTTGAACATTGCCAAAATAACTGCTGATTTCATTTTCAAAAATTTCGGAATAATTCGATTGTACGTTGATGGGCGAATGCGTGCGCTCACCTTTATTTGAACTCATTGGCACTTGTTTGGGCGCGTTCGGATTGGTGCAATGTTGCCACGGGTCAACTTTCAATTGCGATTTTAAAACGTCAAATGTTTGTTCTTGAACGCCGTCAAACGCGGGCGATAAAATACGCAAACCACGCGAATTATCACTTTTTGTCGAAACAGTTTTAATTTCTGCGACACTTTCATGTTCAGGATTTTCGGTGGAATTAGATTTTTTAGTTTGCTGGCAATTCCATTCACTATTTTTTGCTTCCGCGCCACATTGCCATTCGCCCGAAGTGGGTGCAGATTGTGTTTCTATCGCAACGGGAACTGTGATTGAATGCGGTTTTTCCACATCGATAACCGATTGTTCAATCGGTGGCGGCGTAATGATGATTTCTGGCGTGACAACTATTTCAACAACAGGAGCAAGTTTTTCAGCTTCAACGGGTTTAGTAGTTTCAATCACGACAGGTTCTGGCTTAACAACAAGCGGTTCAATTTTAGAAGCAGGCGCAGCTTCAACGGGTTTTGCGTCACCACTACAGACCCATTCTTTACCGTCTTTACTTTGCTCGCAATTCCACGCGGAAGAATTTGTCG
>JBAXMT010000385.1:0-2258 GCA_037134135.1 Methylococcaceae bacterium
TTAAAATTGAACTCGAACCGCGAATAACTTCGATGTGGTCAATTTGTTCAATGGGGAAATGCCCACCAATTCCTGTTGAAGCAAAAATTTGTTCGGTAAGCATTATGCCATCAACAAAAACAGACATTTTTCCTTCGTCTGCACTAATGCCGCGCATTCCCATTGCGGCAATTCCAGCAATGCTCATTCCAGGCGTAAAACCTGGAATCAATTGCAGAACGTCCGTCAAATCGCGTGCGCCATGATTTAAAATTTCTTCACTGCTAATTGAGTTAACAATGTTTGCTGCTTCATTAGTACACACTGCTTGTTGTGAAGCACTTGTTACAATAGGAATCGCCATCAATTCTTCCAGTGGCGCATCAAGCATGTCCACATTTTCAAAATCTTGGCAAGCCAACTTACTTGGTTGTGCGATAACCTCACCCGTAATACTGATCAATACCAAAAATATCATTAAGCGATTCATCATGGTTTCCATTATAAAAGCGAAGTGTTTTGCTGCTTGCTTGCTTGCTTGCTTGCTTGCTTGCTTGCTTGCTTAAAAATTATCGAAGTCATTTTTTTATTTTTGCAACCTATAAAATTAATTTTTACGCTTGCAACTTTGAAATATCAGCGCAAGTCAAAAATTGTTGCGATAACAAATTCAGCAACGCTAAACGGTTTGCGCGAAGTTCCAAATCATCACAATTCACCATCACGCCATCAAAAAACGCATCAACGGGTTGTTTCAATTCTGCCAAACGGTTTAATGTCGCTTGATAATCGCGTTTTTCAAGCAAAGGTTGAATATCGGCGGCGGATTTTTGAGCTAGTTCTAACAATTCAATTTCAACAGTTTCAACCAATTTCCCAACCGTTTCAGCAGGTGAATCCGATTTTTTCAAAATGTTCAAAATCCGTTTATTTGCCGCCGCTAAACTTTCGGCTTCGGGTAATTGTCTAAACGCTTTTACCGCTTGCAAACGTTGCATGAAATCTAACGGTTCAGCAGGATTCACCGCTAAAACCGCTTCAAATTCATCAGCGGTAAAACCTTTATCCAAAGCGTAACCTTTCAAACGTTCAAAAACAAAATCTGTTACAAGAGTTTGCGTTTTGGTTTTGTCGAATTCATGTTCAAACAACGACAACGCAAATTCAACCAGTGCGTGAATATCGAGTTTTAAATCGTGTTCAATCAAAATTCGTAACACGCCCAATGCCGCACGACGTAACGCATAAGGGTCTTTGTCACCTGTTGGAATTAACCCCGCGCTAAAAATCCCTGCCAACGTGTCAATTTTTTCAGCTAACGCCACGACACAACCAATGTCACTGCTCGGAGTCGCACCACCTGCTTGTTTGGGCAAATAATGTTCTTCAATCGCTTGTGCAACGATTGGATTTTCGCCATCTGCCTGCGCGTAATAACGTCCCATCGTGCCTTGTAAATTACCAAATTCGCCAACCATTTCAGTCATCAAATCGTTTTTTGCTAAAAAAGCAGCACGTTTTGCGAGTTCAACATCGGCGTTAATTTTTGGCGCGATAAATTCAGCGAGTTTTACAAGTCGTTCAACTTTTTGTGCGACCGTTCCGAGTTTTTGTTGAAACACAATAGTTTCTAAACGTGGTGCAAAATCAGCGAGTGAATAACGGCGGTCTTGTTTCCAGAAAAATTCAGCATCTGCTAAACGTGGCGTAACAACACGCTCGTTGCCGTTTTTAATCGACTCGGGATTTGTGCTTTGAATGTTGCTAAACGTTATGAAATATGGACGCAATGAACTATCGGTATTTTTTACAGGAAAGTATTTTTGATTTTCTTGCATCGTGGTAATCAACACTTCAGCAGGTAATGCTAAGAATCGTTCGTCAAAATGTCCTGTAATTGGGGTAGGCAATTCGTTTAACGCGGCAATTTCTTCGAGCAAATCTTCATCAATATGTGCGATGCCACTTACAGCAGAAGCCGCTTTTTCTGCATCAACACGAATTTGATTTTTGCGCGTGTCAAAATCAGCAATGACTTTGCCTTGTGAAAATAAAATCTCAGCGTAATTTTCAGGTTTTGAAATCGTTATTGTTTGTGGCGCGTGGAAACGATGACCGTGAGTTTGATTACTTGTTTGCAGCCCTAAAATTTCAGTTTCGATAATTTCGTCGCCATAAAGTAAAACCGCCCAATGGACAGGTCTGACAAATTCAACAGAAAAACTTCCCCACCGCATGCGTTTTGCAATTGGCAGATTTGCCAAACTTTTGCGAATAAT
>JBAXMT010000386.1:0-2255 GCA_037134135.1 Methylococcaceae bacterium
TTAAATACTGTAAGCGAGTAATTTCAGAAAGTGCCATTGTAAATATAAATATAAATCTGTCAGAATGCTGACATTATAACGCCAAATTAACCATAGAAATTAAAACAGCGATAAACTATGAAACGCAAAGATATTGTACCGACCGATAAAGAACGCTTTATGCGAGAACAAGATTTTATCGTGTCCAAAACAGATTTAACGGGTCGAATTACTTACGGCAATGAAATTTTTATCGAATTTTCAGGCTACGAAGAAAGTGAATTACTCGGCAGTCAACACAACATCGTTCGTCATCCTGAGATGCCGCGCGTGGTGTTTAAATTGCTGTGGGATTATTTAACCGAAGACAAAGAAATTTTTGCTTATGTTAAAAATATGTCTAAAGATGGCAGTTTTTATTGGGTGTTCACACACGTCGTGCCGATTATCGATAAAAATAAACAAAAAGTTGGCTACACTTCTGTGCGACGAATGCCAAATCCAAAAGCAATTCCTATTTTGACCGATCTTTATAAATCGATGTTGGCAGCTGAAAAAAAGGCGGGAGCAAAGGACGCAATAGCCGCTTCTGGCGCAGTTTTAAATCAGGTATTAAAAGACAAAGGCGTTAGTTATGAGGAACTTATCAATGTTCTCCAATCTCTTTAAGATAAACGAAAACGTGGCATTGACGCTGGTGGCGTTGATGTGGTGCGCGTCGCTGGGTTACAGCTGGATGCTCGATAATCAGCTGATTATTCCCATTTTGCTGACGTTAGGCGCAATCATTTCAGTTTGGCTGTGGCATCAATCACGTCAGCATGATAAAGAATTGCTTTCAAAACTGGTTGTTGCCTCCGACTTGTGGCGCAAAGGCGAAGTACACGCGCGGATTACGCAAATTAACGGTAAAAAAACAGAATTGCAGCAATTAGCGTGGACGATGAATGACTTAATGGATCAAGTGGAAACGTCGCAAGTGGATATGTATTACTCGATAGCGTACATCACTTATGGTGATTTTAGTCGTCGCAGTTATCCTGAAGGGTTGCACGGTAGTTTTGCTCACGCGCTAAAAAGGTTGAATTCGCTGACACATGTTTTGTCCACCACCACCGCTGCTATCAACGATTTAATGGCAGCGTTGAATGCGGGTGATTTTAATAAAAAAGTGAATTTAGACGTTAAGGGCGAATACGCCCGTGTGGTTGATACGACCGCTCAAACCATGCACATGATGCAAACCATGCTGGATAACGTCGGCGAAGTCATGAGTAATGTGGCGAAAGGTGATATTAGTAAACGGGTTCATGCTCAAGGGCAGGGCGATTTTGCGGTGTTGAAAAACAATGTGAATTTATCGCTCGATGCGCTAGAAGGCAGTTTGAATGATGTTGCACGGATTTCAAACGCTTTATCAGAAGGTGATTTAACGCAAAGTGTTCAAAAAAAATATCCTGGTACCTTTGGCAAAGTGATTTCGGGCATGAACGGCACGGTGGATAACATCAAGATATTGGTCAGTGAAATTAAGGATTCCAGCGAAATTATCACGCTTGCCGCCAAAGAAATTGCGGCTGGAAATAACGATTTGTCGCGTCGCACTGAAGAACAAGCCGATAGTTTGGAAAAGACGGCAACAAATATGGAAGAATTTACTTCCGCCGTGCAGCAAAACAGTCAAAACGCAAACTACGCGAATGAGTTAGCACGCATGTCGTCAACTATTGCTCGAAACGGTGTGACGGCGGTGGGTCAAGTGGTTGTAACCATGAACGGCATTAACGAATCATCGAAAAAAATTGTCGATATTATTTCCGTGATTGACGGCATTGCATTCCAAACCAACATTTTAGCGTTAAATGCGGCGGTGGAAGCGGCACGAGCGGGCGATCAAGGGCGCGGTTTTGCGGTGGTTGCAACGGAAGTTCGGAGTTTGGCACAACGCGCGGCATCGGCAGCGGGTGAAATTAAAAATTTAATTGGTGATTCTGTCGATAAAGTTCAAGAAGGCAGTTATTTGGTCGCAAAAGCGGGTAAAACAATGGAAGAGATTTTAAGTTCAATTCAAGGGGTAACGAATACAATTTCAGAAATCACCTCGGCTTCCAATGAACAATCGACCAGTATTGTGCAGGTAAATCAATCACTTTCACACATGGACGACGTAACACAACAAAACGCGGTGTTAGTCGAACAAGCGGCGGCGGCGGCAAAATCACTCGAAGAGCAAACACATAATTTGTCAGCAACAGTTGGCAATTTTAAAATATATC
>JBAXMT010000387.1:0-2252 GCA_037134135.1 Methylococcaceae bacterium
TTTAGATTTTTCATGTTGTCAGGATAGCTTATTTTTTGCAGACTGAGTAGTTACGAAAAATCAGTGCAATTGATGATCGAGAGGGGCGATAAGTTTGAGTCGGGTTGGTGCAAACATTTGTCGCCACTCGGCTGGGAACATATAGGTTTGACTGGTGATTATGTTTGGAAGTTGAACGATAAAAAAACTTTGATTTCAAATGGTTAAGTTTTTAGACATTTCTTAGCGGGAATTTTTTATGTGTTTCGTGCGTCGACCCGCTATTGAGCAATTTGTAATGGACATTTTTTATCTGCATTGTGGAAAATTTTTCCGCAGAGTTTAAATCATAATTTTGGGAATTGTGAGCCGCTCAATGTGAGAACTAGCGCGATTGCTTTTGCATTATCAATGACAGTGCAAGCTGAGGTTTTGCCGAACATTGGTGACGTTTTAAAACAAATTGAACCACCAAAAATGCAAGAGGAAGCGCAACCTGAGCTGCCAGAAATTCGTGGGATGCCCATTGAACCGCAAATGACTGCACTGCCAAAAGGTCAAAAAGTATTGGTCAAAACGTTTGAAATTATTGGCAATCGAGAAATTGAAAAACCAGAACTCGAATCGCTAATTGCAGAAGATACAAACAAAGAATACAACCTCGCAGAGCTGGAATTGATTACTCAAAAACTCACGAAATACTATCGTGCAAAAGGTTATTTCGTCGCGCGAGCTTATTTACCTGCTCAAGAGGTTGAAAATAACCACATCAAAATTCGCGTTGTTGAAGGTAATTACGGGCAATTCCATTTGAAAAATGAATCGCTAGTTAATGACGACCTTGTTCAAGGGATGCTTGATGATGTGAAAGATTATGACATCGTGTCACTAGACACGCTCGAAAGAGCTATGCTGATTATCAACGACACACCAGGAGTGCAAATTATTCGGGCAGACGTAATGCCTGGTGAAAAAGTCGGTACTTCAGATTTTGCTGTTGATGCAGCTGCTTCGTCTCGCCACAACGGTTTTGTAATGTATGACAATTACGGTTCTGTTTATACAGGCGAACATCGTTTTAGTTTGAATTATGATCTAAATTCACCAACGGGACACGGCGATAAATTATCTTTTACAGGTATGGCAACTGAAAATGCAGATTTGCTCAATGGACGTTTGGGTTATTTAATACCGCTTATGCCAAATGGCTTGAGAAGCGAAGTTGCATTAAGTTACACGCAATACGCGCTCGGCGATACTTACAAAAGTCTTGATGCAACTGGAACATCAAAAAGCGTTGATGCAACATTGACTTACCCACTGCGCCGTATTCGCGCTCAAACGATTGAAACCAGTTTAAATTTTGCCGCCAAAGAACTTGAAGACAAAATAGGCAGTGCAAATGCGGCAAACCCACGCGATAACTACAGTTTAACCGCTGGCATTAACATTCGAGATGAACGCACTTTACTTGGATTAGATGGCATGACCACCGCTAGTTTTCAAGCAACAGTCGGGGATTTGTCTATCAATGATGCTTCTTTTCGACAAAGTGACGCACAAGGGGCAAAAACAAATGGTTTCTTTAGCAAAGCCGTTTTGAATTTAAATGCGAATTAAGAGCTGAAATTTCATTTAGTAGTCAAATCAAACAGTTAAAAATATCGGCTTTTAGTTTTATGCCTTTAGTAAATTCTAACCCCTTGATTTTCAACTAGCGAATTTAGCTCTTAATTCGCATTTAAGTAGAGCGATGTTACTACCTGAAAAATTCACGCTCACCACAAGTTTCAAAATGCAACATTCGCTAAATGGCAAAAATTTAGATTCCAGTGAAAGAATGTCCGTGTCAGGTCAAAACGGGGTTTATGCTTACCCGATTGGTGAGTTAATTGGTACAAATGCGCGGTTAGTTAAATTAGAAATTGCCCGACCTTTACCTACTATTCAAAAACTACAACATAACTGGTCTGTTTTTGCCTCTCATGGTTACGCAGAAGCAGAAAAACCGATTGCGGCAAGTGAAGCGGGACGCGATATTAACGATGTCGGCGTAGGTTGGAAAGGCAGTTACGAAAATTTGATTGTTAACGCCCATTTAGCTTATCGCCTTGATGAAAAAGCACCTGTAAGTGAAAAAGAAGACCGCGTAAGATTCTTAATTCAAGCAGGTTGGATCTTTTAATTTGAAAGGGTGGCAAGTTCCCCTTCTTTGTAAAAAAACTATTTGATGATTTCGCGTGTTGTATTGAGGCTGTGTTTGCTTGTGCCAC
>JBAXMT010000388.1:0-2236 GCA_037134135.1 Methylococcaceae bacterium
TTTTCAGAACGCATCTGAGAGATAAATTTCAAATTTTCACGCAAGGTTGATCGACGCGGATAGCGCATATAGCCCCAGGTGCGATTCACCCACGGCACGCACTCAAGCAGAGAAGTGACATGCAACGAAACAGCAGAATGTAATTGGGCTTGAGGATAAGCCTTCCGGAGAATCCATAGCGCTGGCAAAAGATGAATGGTGTCACCTAAAAGTCCAAGATCTAAAACCATAACTTTCTTAGCGTTTCGCGTCCGGTCAAAAAACCGTCCTAGATTTGTCGATGAATGGAGTTTTTTTAGCGGGTACATAAGAATGTCTGCAGAGAAACAATCAATCCATATATGTATGACAAGATATAGACAAGTTGAGACTACATAAAATTCGATTGCACTACAGCCAACTGAAATCGGGATGTCAATAAATATTAAAATTTATCTAGACTAAAAAGAACTTCCTTTAAAATATCAAATTACGTTATAGAATTCATATTCATGTCAAACAATCCTCTTCGTATTTTGTTTTTATCTCATGCTTTGCCCCCAGGCGTCTCCAATCGTTTTCCAGGTATTAATAATGCACCACATGCGCAACAATCACATATGGCCCCTGCGCTTGGAAGAATTTCTAATATTTCATCGATTGGTCTTTTGCCTCCTGAAATCTGGAATCAAATAGAACCCAAAGACGATTCAGTTGGTTTAGAACACAAACTTTTATTATGGAATTTAAAACCTGAATTATGGCATCGATGGCGGTCATGGAGAAAATTACGAAAATTTTATTTAAATCATGTTGCCACTGACGGCATGCCTGATGTGCTGCTCGTCACTAATATTGAACCAGTATTTCATTATTTTGTTCGTTGGTTAAAAAAACAACGTCAACGACCACTTATTACTTTGTTTTTGAATGACTGTGGTGATCTTGGTCAAAAAATATCTTGGCTTCGTCGTTTTAGATATCAATTGAAACCAATGCAAATGCTCGCAAATAAGGCATACCCTATGTATGACGCCTGCATTGCATTATCGATTGGGACGAAACGCTATTTTGAAACCCATCACTGCCCTTGGTTATGGATGCCTGGAGCATTTAATTATGGATACGAACCACCTCACGAAGCACTTGCCTCATCGAATGAAATTCGATTCGGATATTTTGGAGGTCTAAGCGAGTCGGCCGCAACATTGAAAATGGTAAAAGTTTTTTTAGAATCTGGAGTTACAGGATCTTTACATATATGTGGTTTTGGGGAAAAAACAGCCGTGGTTTTAGAAAAAATTTCAAAAAAACATAATAACATTTTTTTTGATGGTCTCCTGCCACTCACCTCCGACTGCATGCGTTGGGCTGAAAAAGTTGATGTTTTAATAAATCCGCGCTTGCCAAATTGGGAAAATAGTTTTCCATCTAAAATATTTCAATATGGAATTACCGGTAAAGCAATACTTTCGACCAAGGTTGGTGGAGTAGATGAAGTATTAGGAATCCATGGCCTCTATTTTGATGCGGATAATTTTGAAATTGACTTAAATAAAAAATTGCTTGAAATTTCAACAATGGATCGTCGTGAACTTCAGCTTCGCGGCACATTGATTCGAAAACGAATTCTTGCAGAATTTAACTGGGACAACCAAGCAACCAGAATGATTGCATTTTTAAATAATTCAATCATTACTGCAGTCGCCAGGTGCGGTCAACGCCCCTCGAACCATGCATCTCAATAATGCAAACGAACTCCTGAAGCCCAAAAGTACTGTGGATTATTTCACGGGCTTGTAATGCCGTTTTGAAAGATCCCAACCAAATAACTTTTCGATTTGCATAAGGAAGCGGTACTTCTTCTCTTTGCGAGTGATTTTATAACCCAGATTCGGAACAAAATGCTGCTCCGCATCCTTCTCAAGCCATGTCTGAACTACAGTTGGATGGGTGCCTTGAAATAATTCAAGTCCTTTGGGATCCATCTCATAACTTTGAATTTGCGCAACCGTTGAACCCCAATATTTAGTGACACGTGAAATTTTCTTATTCATGGCTTCCACACTCCGCACAAAGCCATAGTGGTAAATTTCTGCATCTACAACTACAGCGCGAGGATATCTGCCCCGCTTCTGTTCCGTCATAACAACCCAATACAAACCGTCTGGGGCCCATGTACGGATTGTATTTCGAATAATACGAGGTTCGCGGCGATACCAACCTGGACTTATTGACTTCCATTTGGGACTACCAA
>JBAXMT010000389.1:0-2214 GCA_037134135.1 Methylococcaceae bacterium
CGTTTGAAACGTATTGCCACAAATTGAATTTGTCCCAATCGCCACGGAAACGTTCTGCCACGTCGAAATTTTTATAATCCGCAACGTGAGCTGGACATTCGATTTGAATGTAACCACCCGCGCGGTATTTGATTTCTTCGCCTTCAGGCAATGACAACACCAATTCTTTAATGAAAGTCGCCACGTTATTGTTTGATTTAACGGTGCATTCCCATTTTTTCACGCCGAAAACGCTGTCTTCGACTTCGACAACCATGTTGCTTTTTACTGAAACTTGGCAAGACAAACGTTCGCCGTGTGCCGCTTCACGTTTGGTAATGTGACTTAATTCAGTTGGCAAAATATCACCGCCGCCTGAATGAACTTTCACTTTGCATTGACCACAAGTACCACCACCGCCACACGCTGACGAAACGAATAAACCGTTATCAGAAAGGGCGTTTAATAATTTTGAACCTGACGGGACATGAATTGTTTTCTCATCGTTGATGACAATTTCAACATCACCTTCTGCCACAAGTTTCTTTTTCGCGCCGATAATCACAAAGACTAACGCGATAACAAAACCCGTGAAGATGATAATCCCTAAAATAATTTCCAGCATGACGTTACCTTCCTAGAGTTGAATGCCTGAGAAAGCCATGAAGCCCAAAGACATCAGACCCGCTGTAATAAACGTGATGCCCAAACCTTGCAACGCGGCTGGAATATCACTGTATTTCAATTTTTCGCGCACGCCAGCCATAACGGTAATTGCCAACGCCCAGCCCAAGCCACTTCCGATACCGTAAGTAACAGATTCGCCGAAGTTGTAATCACGTTCAATCATGAACAAGCTACCGCCCAAAATCGCGCAGTTCACGGTAATCAATGGTAAGAAAATACCAAGTGCTTGATACAACGCTGGGAAAAATTTATCTAAAATCATTTCCAAAATTTGTACCAACGCCGCAATCATACCGATACAGGCAAGCAACGCTAAAAAGCTCAAATCCACGCCTTTAATGCCAAGCCACGCAAGCGCGTCTTCTTTTAAAAGTGTGTGATAAACAAGGTTGTTCGCAGGAACGGTAATCGCCTGCACGACCATTACCGCAATCCCTAAACCCATCGCGGTCGAAACTTTTTTCGATACCGCGATAAACGTACACATTCCCAAGAAGAATGATAACGCCAAGTTTTCAATGAAAATCGCTTTAACAAATAAACTGATATAGGCTTCCATTAGTGATGCCCTCCTTCTTCGCCGTGTGAAATCGACATGATTTTGAATTCGATGGCTTCACGTTGTTTTGGTTTCCATTCACGAATCGCCCAAATGAGTAAAATCAAGCTACCCATCAAAAAAGAATACTATAGTATGTAGATTTATAGTTAGCATAAAATGTAAATTACGCCCCATGACATCTAAGACTATTATTAAATTCGGTGAGATAGTGCGTAAAAAACGCCAAGAAAAAGGCTTGTCTCAAGAAGACTTTGCTGAATTGGTGGGCGTGCATAGAACTTATATCGGAATGATTGAAAGAGCAGAAAAAAATATAACACTGCTTAACATTGAAAAAATAGCTAAAGCCTTAGAAACTTCAATTTCCGAGTTAGTAGAAACCTTATAAATGAAATCACCTTACACTGACCAAAATTTGGATGAATGGAAATCCATCACCGCTAATCTACTCGATAAAAATCCATTAAATCAAAAAGAAATTGTCAAAATAATTCTTAATGCTTGGGAGTGTATTTTTCAATCTAAAATTTGTGATTTGAGAATAGGCAAGGACATTTATCCGAATCCCCAAATGATGGGATATTTCATTGAAACGATAATAGCCTCTCATTTATCTAAAAAATATCCTGATGTTTGGAAACACGGCAGAGAAAAAACTGAAAAAGATATTGTCTGTTTAACGAATCAAGATTATTCAATTGAGGTGAAATCCTCTTCATCATCAAAACAAATTTTTGGAAATAGAAGTTACGCCCAACAACAATCTGACACTGCCACAAAATCAAAAGATAGTTTCTATTTAACAATTAACTTTGAAAAATTTTCTGATTTTGAAGAATCAGATAAAGCCAAACCTGAAATCACACTTATTCGACTCGGATATGTAGAACATTCTGACTGGAGAGGGCAAAAATCAGAAAAAGGACAGCAGGCTAGTACATCGAACCGAAAGTTATCAGCATTAAATTAAGCCATCAGCGGTTTAC
>JBAXMT010000390.1:0-2212 GCA_037134135.1 Methylococcaceae bacterium
CAATTTGCTTTTCTTTTTTTCGGATTATAGCTTTTGTTTCGCTCGTACTTTATTTACTTATTAGCATTCAAATTTTACTTGTGAATTATTTTTAGTATCACACACAGCTGAGTTTTAAAGGTGATTATCATGTCAAATGAAACGGCAGACGGCATTATTACCGTCGTATTATTTTTAACTACTTTACCCGTCGTATTTCTTATCAATTTATTGATGAGCGGGTCGCTCATTCTTAGATAATCCTCAATTCGGGCGTGTTATTTTTGGTTTGCGCCCATTTTTTACTATCAACGAGGCAACACCATGAATTTTGAAGAAGAAATGGAAGAGTTAGAATCGGCTGAGGATTTTCTTCAGTATTTCGAGTTAGCTTACGAACCGAGTGTGGTTCATGTGAATCGGTTACATATTTTGCAACGTTTTCACAATTACTTAACGCAAGGTGTCGCCACAATGCCAACTGATGAAACAGCTAAAAAAGCGGTTTATAAAACATTGTTAGCGCGTGCTTATCAAGATTTTGTTGAATCGGACGCGCAAACTGAAAAAGTGTTTAAAGTCTTTTCAATGGGCGAACCGTCAACGGGTTTCGTGTCGCTTGGTGACATAAAAGTATGATTGAAGACCGCTTTGATGAAGGACGATTTGATTTCGGTGAGGCAGTTCGTGTTACTCGAAATGTCCGTAACGATGGCACTTATCCTGGCAAAGAAGTCGGTGAATTACTCGTGCGTCGCGGCAGTGTCGGCAATGTGATTGAAGTTGGCACGTTTTTACAAGACCAAGTCATTTTCACAGTGCATTTTTTAGAGCAGGGAAAAATGGTGGGTTGCCGCTTGGAAGAGTTAATCGGTGCAGATGAGCCTTGGAATCCGAGCCGTTTTGAATTTCACGACATGGTGAAATGTAAAATTGATTTAGGAATGGGCGGCAACGTGCTTTTTGAAAAAGGCACACAAGGCGAAGTTTTAAAAGTGCTGCGCGATTTGAAGCCCTTGCAATATCACGTTCGTTTTCCAGAAAAAACGTTGCAAGTGCCAGAAAGTGCGCTAGAGCCTGCCGACCCCAATTTTCGTGAACCAGAGGATTGAAAATGACAACCGCCATCGAACCGTACACCTTATTACGAGCGGCATTAGCGTTATTTGAAAAACCGCCCGCCGAACTTTCACCCGAAGAATTAAGCCGTTCTGAAACTCAAGCCAGAAATGAATTTACGCTTGAAACGCGGGTGTTAAATTCGCCCGAAGCGGCGGCGGTCATTGTTCCCGCTAAAGAATTGAATTTTGCCTTTGCTGAAATTCGCAAACGTTTTGAAAGTGACACGGAATTTGCAGCGGTTTTAACAGCAAACAGACTAACGGTTGAAGCATTAAAAAGCGCGTTGATTCGAGAATGCAAAGTGAATGCGGTGTTAGAGCGAGTAGCGGCACACGCGCCCGCCATCAATGACGTTGAAATTGAACTGTATTACCACTCGCACCCTGAAAAATTTTATTGCCCAGAACAACGCACAGCGCGGCATATTTTAATCAGCATCAATCCCGATTTCCCTGAAAATACGCGAGAAATGGCGTTGCAACGGATGGAAGAAATCGCACAAAAACTCAAAACAAAGCCGAAGAAATTTTCAGATTTAGCATTGAAAAATTCGGAATGTCCGACGGCATTTAATGGCGGTGAATTAGGTTCAGTCATCGCGGGTAAAATTCATCCCGAATTAGACGCGGCGTTATTTGCCTTAAAAGAAAATGAAATCAGCGGTGTAGTCGAAACGGAAGCGGGATTTCATCTGATTCAATGCCTAAAAATTATTCGTCCCGAAACCATGTCATTAAAAACGGCTGCGCCAAAAATTCGTTCTGCAATGCAAGAACGGCAAAAGCAAATTTATCAAAAAGAGTGGTTAGCAAATTTGCCAAAAGTGAGTGAAAGTCATGACCAAAGAAACTAAACAACGCTGTTCGTTTTGTGAAATCGAAGCCTCAGCTTCTGTGCCGATGATTGCAGGCGCGGAAGGACATATTTGTGAAGCCTGCGTCATTTTGGCGAGTCAAGTCGTTTCGAGTTGGGGCAAAAAGAAAGCCTTATCTGAAATTCCGAAAGACCTTCCAAAGCCAACAGAAATTAAAAAACTGCTTGACCAATATGTCATTGGTCAAGATTTGGCGAAAGAAATTCTCGCGGTTGCAGTCTACAATCATTACAAACG
>JBAXMT010000391.1:0-2212 GCA_037134135.1 Methylococcaceae bacterium
CAGAAAAAAGCATTGTTTTTAATCACTTTTTTCTTAACTTAATGGCATTGGTATTTCAAACCCGCTTGAAGTCATGGAACAAATCACTTATTTGTTATTCTTACGTCGGCTTGACGACTTGCACACGCTCGAAGAAAACAAATCCGTGCATCTCAAAAAGCCAATGGAACGGCGCATATTTCCCGAAGGTTCTGACAGCAAAGGACGTGATTACAACGATTTGCGCTGGTCACGTTTTAAACATTTTGCCCCTGCGGAAATGTACGATGTGTTAAACGACCATGTATTCCCATTTTTGCGGAATATGGGTGGCGATGGTTCAACCTACGCGCATCACATGAAAGATGCCCGTTTCACCATTCCAACGCCTGCGTTATTAGCAAAAGTCGTTGATATGCTCGACCATGTGCCAATGGAAGACCGCGACACAAAAGGCGACCTTTACGAATATATGCTCAGTAAAATCGCTAGCGCGGGGCAAAATGGGCAATTCCGAACACCTCGCCATATTATTCAACTGATGGTTGAACTCACTGCACCGAATGCAAAAGATGTGATTTGTGACCCTGCCAGCGGAACATGCGGCTTTTTGGTGGCGGCTGGTGAATATCTGCGTGAAAAACACCCTGAAATTCTGCGCGATGCAACGGCGCGTGAACACTTTCATCATGCCATGTTTCACGGTTACGACTTTGATAACACCATGTTACGCATTGGCAGTATGAACATGGCTCTGCATGGCGTTGATAATCCTGATATTCGCTATCAAGATTCACTTGCTCAAGACCACGCAGGCGACGAAGAAAAATACTCGCTCATTTTGGCAAATCCACCGTTTGCGGGTTCGCTCGATTATGAAAATACCGCGAAAGATTTGCTCGCTATCGTTAAAACCAAGAAAACAGAGTTGCTGTTTTTAGCTCTATTTTTGCGCTTACTTAAACCAGGTGGACGTGCGGCGGTAATTGTGCCTGATGGTGTGTTGTTTGGTTCGTCTAAAGCGCATAAACAACTGCGTCAAATGCTAGTTGAAGAACAAAAACTCGATGCAGTGATTTCGTTACCGTCGGGAGCTTTCAAGCCGTATGCAGGTGTTTCAACAGCGATTTTATTATTCACAAAAACCAATTCAGGCGGCACAGATAACGTTTGGTTTTATGATTTGCAAGCCGATGGCTGGAGTTTAGACGATAAACGGCAACCGCTTTTAGCTGATGAAAAACTCGGCGTATCGCCAGCCGTGACGTTATCCGCAGAAGAACACGCAAAAAATAATTTGCCCGATGTGTTGAAGCGTTGGGAATTACATTCAAGCGATGAAATTCAACGCGCTCGCACAGAACAAAGTTTTTGTGTACCGCTGGCGGATATTTCGGCAAACGGTTTTGACCTGTCCATCAATCGCTATAAAGAAGTCATTCACGAAGAAGTTGAACACATTCCACCCAAAGAAATACTGGCAAAATTAGCCCAACTTGAAGATGAAATTCAGGCAGGAATGAAAGAGCTTGAGGGGATGCTTGAATGACATTAAAGCAAGATTTATTAGGAAAATATGTAAAAGTGATTGGCAGTTTTGCTTTTAAATCAGAAGATTTTTTAGAAAATGGCATTCCTATTTTGAGAATTTCAGATATTCAAGGCGGAACAGTTTCAATCGAAAAGGCTGCTCGTATTTCTGAATCAGTTATTGGCAAAGGCGTAAAATATTCAGTTGAATCGGGGGATATTTTAATAGCCATGTCTGGAGCTACAACAGGGAAAATAGGACTTGTTCCGCAAAATATAGAAGGTTTAGTTTTACAGAATCAGCGTGTTGGTAATTTTAAAATTTTACAATCTGAAAAAATTGATAAAGGTTATTTAAAACACGTTGTAATTTCACCCGAATATCAAAGACAGATATTTAGCTCAATGGCTGGTGCTGCTCAACCAAATATAAGCTCAAATCAACTTGAAAACATAAAAATCCCACTTCCCCCACTCCCCCAGCAACGCCGCATAGCGGCAATTCTCGACCAAGCCGACGCGCTCAGAGCAAAACGCCGTGAAGCCTTGGCGCAACTCGATAAGCTCACGCAGTCCATTTTTATTGAGATGTTTGGCGACCCTGTGACGAATCCGAAAAACATTATGAAAAGAACTTTAGGTGAATTATTAACTCACATTGAGCGGCTCACAATTCCCAAAATTATGATTTAAACTCTGCGGA
>JBAXMT010000392.1:0-2211 GCA_037134135.1 Methylococcaceae bacterium
CAAGCCATGGGAGCAAAATGACCGAATCGGGAAGTTATTTTTGACCGAATCCTAACAAGCAGTGAATGGGATTTACTTCACACGGGATTGATGAATTTATCAGCAGAAATACAAGCAGAAATGACACAAACGGTTGCTGAATTATCAACGCAATCAACCCAATTTGTTGTGTGTCCATTGCTGGATAAATCACAGGGAATTTGCAGGGTGTATGACTATCGACCTGTAGCTTGTAGAACTTATGGTTACTATGTTCAGCATGACAAAGGGCTTTACTGTAATGATATTCTTGGAAGGGTAAGCAGTGGTGAATTAAATGAGGTGGTGTGGGGTAATCAAAATACTGTTGAGCGTCAGTTGAATCACTTAGGTGATAGCAAAACCTTAACCGAATGGTTTGCAGGTTGGAAAAATAATTGAACTAAATTTACAGTTTTATACGGGTATCCCATATAATCACAAGATGAGAACAGTTATTGAAACACCGACTTTCCAGAAATTAGCTGCCAAAATTTGGACTGATGATGAACGCCTAGAATTTATTGACTGGATTTCTTTGAATCCACTTGCTGGTGATGTCATTCCCAATGCCGATGGTGCAAGAAAAGTAAGGTGGTCTATTACGAGGAAAGGTAAGCGTGGTGGTGTACGGATTATTTATTTCAACATTGCAGAAGATGGCACAATTTTTTTAATCACGCTTTATCAAAAATCTGAACAAGAAAACATATCAAAAAAAGATATTCAAAAGGCGGTTTAAATGGACATTGAAAAAATAGCAACGGCAATTGAAGAAGATGCAGGAATGTTAGTTGAAGGACTGCGAGATGGATTATCTGAAATGAATGCTGGCATGGGCAGAATTAACACGGCTGAACAAATTTTGCTCAGAACAGTACGCGCTAAAATTAAACTCCCACAACAAAAATTTGCTGAAATAATCAAGACCCCTGTATCGACTTTACGCGATTGGGAACAAGGAAGATTTAAGCCTTCTGGTGCAGTGGTTTGTTTATTAACGCTGATTGATAAACATCCTGAACTTATTACAGAACTTGAAATGGCATAATGACAAATAGCTGGTTTGTGTATTTACTCGAATGCGTTAATGGCAAAATCTACACAGGCATTACCACTGATGTTGAAGCACGATTTAACAAACATTTGACAGGCAAAGGGGCTAAATTTACCAAAATGAATTCACCTTTACGCATCATTGGCACTAAATCCTGTGCAAATCGTTCAGAGGCAAGTCAATTAGAATATCAAGTCAAACAATTATCTGCATTACAAAAACGCGCATTAAGTTTAGATTGGACTGAAAACTAACAACATGAAATTAAAAGAGAAAGACGTTAAAGTGGGTTATTTATACCTGACAAGTGCGAATCAATATCGTGCAGTCTTGGCAATGAAAGGGGAATTTATGATTTATGCGCCCAGCTTAGAAGGCACCGCCCCCTTTACGTCAACCATGCCATTTGATAATCAGCCATTCAAGAAATGTCAAATTGTCACGTTTGCTAAAAAGGATTACCAAGTCTTTAATTTCAATGGAACTGAAGCTATCAAACATAAATTGAATGATACGCAACTAGCGGAAGCGATTGCACAATGTAATGCTAAATCGGCGATGGCAGCATTATGAATCATTTTGTTAATGGGCATTCAATCCAGCCACCGTTCCCAGAAGAATGTGAACACGTTATTTTTGCATTAGGCTGTTTTTGGGGAGCTGAACGTCAATTTTGGCAACAAAAAGGCGTGTACACGACAGCAGTGGGTTACATTGGGGGACATACAGAAAATCCCACTTACAAAGAAGTCTGTACTGGTTTAACAGGTCATGCTGAAGGGGTTTTAGTCGTTTATGACCCTGAGATTATTGCCTTTTCCCAGTTATTACCTATTTTTTATAATGCTCATAATCCCACTCAAGGTATGCGTCAAGGTAATGATATTGGCACGCAATACAGGTCAGGCATTTACACTTTTACAGACCTTCAGCAAAAAGTGGCTGAATTTGCAAAACGCATTTATGACAAACAACTCAGTGATGCAGGGTTGCCAAACATTACCACTGAGATATTACCAGCACCTGAGTTCTATTATGCAGAAGACTATCACCAACAGTATTTAGCTAAAAATCCATATGGTTGGGGTCGACACACGAAACGGAATATAAACCCCGTTAAGGAATTTCAATCGATG
>JBAXMT010000393.1:0-2203 GCA_037134135.1 Methylococcaceae bacterium
ATTGGCAACGCCAATAGCAAACGCGGTACGGGTTTTGTCATTGCAAATAATCCACAATGCCACGCACTTTTTCTTTATCGTGAAAATACTTAAATTTCGGTAAGGCATTCATTCCATGACAATCGACGCAAAACGTGTCTTTTACGCCTTCGGTTCGCAAAAAACTGTTAAGCGGCGAGCCTTCTACATTCTCCGTTTGCCCAAGCGATAAAATCGTTTTAGGTTTAGATTGCAGTGCATTTTTTTGAATTTTCGCGCTCCAAAAATGAGGTTCGTGACACGTTTTGCACGCAATTTCACCAAAGTCATCAATTTTTTCTTTTGAATTCAATAGCGGCATAACTTTTTTATCTGAACGCAAAACCATGTCTTTGTGCGGATGATTGAAAAACTTCACAATTTTCTTTTCGGCAATGCCGTTTTTTTGATGACAATTTATGCAAAGTTTGTCTTCCTTAAAATCACTGTGTTGCAATTCTTTATCTGTGAAATCTTCCACAACCGATTTTGTTGAAAATAAATGCGGCGGATTTTTATCAGCTTTGTGCAAACTGTGACACACACCACAAACCCCGCTTTGATGCGGTTTTTCGTTAAATTGATTGGTTTTATTTTTCGCCGTAATTCGTAAATCGTGGTCACTGCCAACAATCGCTTGTTTACCTTGATGACAATGTGAACACAGTTCGCCATTTTGATGATTTTCAACAAGCGCAGGCGTATCAGATTTGCCTTCGTGAACTGCGTGACACGTCAAACAACCTATTTCTTTGGTTTTTTTACCTGCAACAATTTCAACTTCGTCATCTATTTTCACATTCACAGGATGCACGCCTTTTGCCGCCGCATCGTCTTTATCTTTCGCGTGTTGGCGTTTGTGACAGGTTTTGCACAATGATTCCGCATCTTTAATCCCTTTGTCGAGCAATGCGGTTTCTGGATTTCCCGAATGAACATTGTGGCAACTTTGGCAAGTGACAAATTTCACTTCCTTATCGTTTTGTTTCATCGGTTCATCGGGTTTGACATTCACAGGATGAATGCCTTTGTGACGCGCATCACCTTTATTTTTCGAGGCTTGTTTATCGTGACACGTTTCGCAAAGTGCATCAGAAGTCGGATATTTTTTCTCAAGTAACGCAGAACCTAATTTGCCATCGTGAACAACGTGGCACGTTTGACAACTGACAAAATCGACGTTTTTACCGTCTTTTTGCATCGGTTTCGGATGCTTTTTTGAATCAGGTTTGATGTTGACAGGATGCACGCCTTTTTTGTGCGCGTCTTTTTCATTTTCAGAATTTTGTCGCTCATGACATTCCAAACACAACGACGCTTTTTTATTTTCTAAAACCGTCAACGCGCTGTTATCAAAACCACCGTGAATTTGGTGGCACGTTTGGCAAAGCATTTCGTTTTGATTACCCAAAACACCGCCATTTTTTAACAACGAATTCGGCAAACCGTGTTGTTGTAATTTCGATTCTGTGGCGAAACCAAGCGCATTTTTTTCAGGTGGAACAGCAAATTTAATCGCCAAAGGATGATTCACACCACGATTTTTGGGTTCTTTTTCACGCGCATTTTTACCTTTTGACTCGTGGCATTTTTCGCACAAATCACCGTTTTTATTCGGTACGCGAAGCCACGCATTACCATGTTCTTTGTAAAGTGTTTCGGTGGTTTGATCGGTTTTATCTTTTGTGTGAGGCGTGTGGCAACTCGTGCAACTCAAATCCTTATGTTCACCGTGTGGAAAATCTTTTGGCAATTTATCTGCGCGTTTTTCAACGAAACGTTCTTTTTTTAATTTTTCATCATCATAAACCGTTGCGTGCTGTTTATTTACACCGATTCGCAAGCGCGAATCCACGATTGCGCCGTTGTGGCAGCTATAACACATTGCAAAACCGCCATCTGGTAATTGACCTTGTTTATCAGGTTGTGCGGTTTCTTTATTCCACGACAAATGACACGCTAAACAATTTTTTTGTGATGGTTCAATCGGCGCAGCATTATTTTTTGCAGGTTGTGAAAACTGGGGATTGATTGAAAATTCGACGATTTGATTTCCAAGTGTTTCAGCAACAAGCAATTTGCCATCTTGAAAATTTAATGAAGTCGGTGATTTTAGAAGTAACGATTGCCCATTTTTATCAGTCAATTCGCCGAACGATTCGCCATTTTTGAAAACTTTAATCGT
>JBAXMT010000394.1:0-2201 GCA_037134135.1 Methylococcaceae bacterium
AGGACGGTTTGAAATTCCACAAACAAAATGAATTGGGTTTACTGTTTGCGAATGTGGCGGAACAATTGCCCGAATCGCAGTTTTTAACGTTGTTAACATCGCAATTACCCGACGACGCGTCGCGAATTTTGGCGTGGGATTTAAACGTTTTTGATACGCAAAAAGGCAGTTTTTGGGGCGCGAACAAAGAGTTTTTCGCTAATGGACAAATCGATAATTTAGCTTCTTGTCACGCGGCGATAAACGCGCTGCTTGATGAGCGTATTTTGCAAAATGACAGCACCTTGATTTGTGCATTTTTCGACCACGAAGAAGTGGGCAGCGAAAGTCATTGTGGCGCGTCGGGCAGTTTTTTAATCGACACGTTGCAACGAATTAGTGACGCGACTTCGCAAAGTTCACAAGATTTCGCCCGAGCGTTGGCGCGAAGTTTTTTGATTAGCGCGGATATGGCGCACGCTTATCACCCGAATTTTCCGCAAATTTACGATGCCGCGCACACCGTTCACGTCAATCAAGGCGTGGTGATTAAAGTGAACGTGAATCAGCGTTACACGTCGGACGGCGTGTCGGAGGCAATGTTTATGCGTTGGTGCGACCAAGCCAATGTGCCGCATCAACTGTATTCGCACCGAAATGAATTGCCGTGTGGCAGCACGATTGGCGCGATGGTGTCAGCAAAGTTGGGCGTTCGTGGCGTTGATGTGGGCAATCCGATGTGGGCGATGCACAGTTGCCGCGAAAGTGCAGGCGTTTTCGATCATGGCGCGATGATTGCTGTTATGAAGCAATTTTTAATAAACAACGCAGCAAAAAATCAAAACCAGAGAACCCAATGATAGAAGAAAAAAGCCTTGATGTGTTTGCTGAAAAACTCGCCAAACTGCGCGAATTATTCCCAGAAGTGTTGTCGGAAGGCAAAATCGATTTTAAGCGGTTGCAATCCGTTTTAGGCGAAGAAGCCTTTTTTCATAAAGAACATTACGAACTCAGTTGGGCAGGCAAATCCGACGCACGCGCACAAATTCAAAAAGCCACCAGCGCAACCTTAATTCCCACCGATACCGTCGGCGCGGCAGATAGCCACAACATTTTTATCGAAGGCGAAAATTTAGAAGTGTTGCACGTTTTGCAACGCGCTTATTTTGGCAAAATCAAAATGATTTATATCGATCCGCCCTATAACACAGGCAACGACAGTTTTGTTTATCCCGACGATTACAGCGAACGCCAAGACGAATACAAAAAACGTGCAGGCATTACCGACGAAAACGGCTTTTTAAATAAACAAGATTGCTGGAAAAAGAACAGCAAAGAAAACGGACAATTTCATTCGGTTTGGCTGTCAATGATGTATCCGCGTTTGTATTTAGCACGGAATTTATTGCGCGAAGACGGCGTGATTTTCATTTCAATCGATGACAACGAACAGGCAAATTTAAAGTTATTGTGTGATGAAATTTTTGGCGCGGAGAATTTTGTTTCTGAATTTATTTGGAAAAAGAAACAAGGCGGTGGTAACGATTCAAAAAACATAGTTATCGAACATGAAAAAATTTTATGTTTTTGCAAAAGCGTAGATGCAATTTCTTTTTTGTTAGATAAAAATCATGAACTTGATGATGCGCTTTATCCATTCAATGACGAAAAAGGTGAGTATGGTTTAGTCACGTTAGATAAATCATCGATTAGATTTAGTAATAGTTTGGTTTTTGAAATAAAAAGCCCTGATGGTGAAAGCCATTTACCTAGAATAATTAAAGGGAAACAATCTTGTTGGCGGTGGGGTAAAGATAAAGTTTTAACCGACTATGAACAATTAGTTTTTAAAAATAGCAACGTTTATACAAAGTATTACCGCCCAAATGGTGTTACGCCAAAAAGTTTGTTAATTGATAGTAGATTCGGAAGAACTGAAACTGGTAAAGACGATATAAAAAAGTTGTTTAATAACATGGAATTTTCATATCCTAAACCAGTTGCTCTTATTTCACATTTTTCGTTAATTGCAAGTCAAGATAACGACATAATCCTAGACTTCTTCGCAGGTAGCGGCACAACCGCGCACGCTGTTTTAGATTTAAATGAACAAGACGGCGGCAATCGTCAATTTATTTGTGTGCAAATGCCCGAAGTTTTAGACGACACCAGCGAAGCCTACAAAGCGGGTTATCGCACCATTGCCGATATTTGCAAAACGC
>JBAXMT010000395.1:0-2195 GCA_037134135.1 Methylococcaceae bacterium
TTGGTAAGCCTTTAAGCCGCAACCGCGTTGAACTGGTGACAAATTGTTACCAGTTCAAAACGCTTACAACTTGGATTGTTCCCTCCTGTAGGTTGTTTTCTGCAAGCGATTTGTTCGTAATGAATAACGGTTTTTATTCACTTGCACCAAATTGTTAAAGAGCTTTGTAACTGTTCTAAATACTCATCGAGTACATAGAAAACTTACTTTTTTTACGGTTTTAAGCGCGGTTCAATCCTGTTTTTTGAACTGAACCGCGTTTGTTTTATTTCACTGAAAACCTAACGTACATATCCTTTGGCAGAGTGAACAAGTCCGCTGGTTCGATACCTTCAAATTCAATCAGCACTTGTAATTCACCGTCTTCTTTTGACAAGCCCGTGATTTCGCCATAACATTCAACTTCAAATTCATCTGTACCTTTTTCAAAGTCACAACCTGAAATTGTGATTGGCAGCAACAAGCCAAAATCCAATTCACTAACCTTGATGAACCCGTGACGCGGTGCGTAATCAAGGTTTTTGTCTTCAATGCGTATCAATAAATCAATCATTTCATTCCCCTGTTTTTAAGAAAATACAACGATGCCGTTGCGTGGTTTTGGTTTGAAGTGGTCAACTACTTTTTGCGTCAATGCCACAACACCCTTGCCTGTAATGTTTAAGCCGCGACGTGGTTTGCCGTTAAACTCCCCGACCGTCACACAAAAATAATTCGTGCCGTTGGATTCATAACGTGAATGCGGCAAATACCCTTTGCCGTCACGGTAAATGTAGCCACTCTTTTTAAGCCATTCGAAAACCTGTTGTTCGCCAGTAATCAAGTTGTTTTCGTTTTTCATGGCTTTCACCCAAATCCGAATGCAGCGTGTGTTGCTTGAATCACTCACGACATCCGCAAACCTTACTTTGGGTGCATCCGCTTCAATTTTGGCAGTCAATACAACGTTTTCTTTTGCCGCCACAACTAAATGCTCCAAGGCTTCAACATAGTTTTGTGGCAAGGTGTAAGCGGGTTGTTGTTCCAATTCCACCATGCGGTCATAAACCGCCGCCTGCACTTTGTAACTTTCTGACATCACCATCAGATTCGCTTCACGTTTTGGCAGGGCGTAGCAGTTTAAAGTGCGTCCTGTGCTGTCTTTGTACTGAGCTAAAAATTTAGCTGAGTGTTCTTCGCCCAAAACTTTCACAATTTTCACTGTAAAGTTTTTGTGCAGTAATTCAGCCGCGTCTTCTTCTCTCATGTCGTTAATGATTTTCACGATTTCAGTTGAAAGCATCGTTTTTTGTGTGACTGTTGAAATACTCATTTTTACTACTCCGTTGTTGAGCGTGATTGCTCGGTTGAAAAATCTGTTTTGCCTTTCGATGCTGCAATTAGGCGGTTTTTCATTTCAGTTGCCTTTTCGCCTTTCCAAGTGCCGTTAAAGATTTTGTAGACGTTTGCATCATTGATGCTGCTTTCTGCACAAAACCGTTTTAAAGACGTGCCTTTTTTTATAAAATTTATCCGAATTGTTTGCAGCTCTTTTCTGAGCTTCGTTGTTGTTTTTACTTGCATTTCCTTACCGATACACTAATATAAATTATGGGTTCTCGTTACCGTTTTGCTGTAACGTTGGACATAGTTTAATTCACGAATCGTGAACTGTAAATAGGATTTGCTCATGAATGATGAAAATAATTTTGAAAGTGTAATGAATAGAATTAAAAATTTCATAAACGCTAAGACTTACAATGAGTTAGCAGAAGCCTTGGGACTATCTAGTAGCGGGTACGCAAACGCAAAGAAACGGCAGTTGTTGCCGCTAGATAGGATTTTACAGTTTTCAAATTCACGAAACGTGAGTATGGACTGGCTCTTAACAGGCGAAGGCGATACATATAAAAAAACAGGTTTGAAACCCGTTAGCGTGATGGATAAAAACGGCGTGGTTAATGTAGTGAATGAAAACGAAGGCACGATGTTGAAGGGTGTCGTTGCGGGTGGTGAGCGGTTTAGTGATGAGGATGTGCAGATATTGCGGATGATTAAGCGTTTACCGCCCAACAAAAAAAAGGACGAAATCACGGATATTGAGAAGTTTCTGGTGTCCTTTGAGGAAGATGTACATTATTGGGTGAATACTTACGGAACGGGAACGGGAACGGGAACGGGAACGGGAACGGGAACGGGAACGGGAACGGGAACGG
>JBAXMT010000396.1:0-2193 GCA_037134135.1 Methylococcaceae bacterium
TTAATTTAAACGAAAGGAATAAAATTATGAGTGGTCCTTATACAATCGATAAAAACGGTAACAAATCTGACGCTGCGATTTGGGCAGGCGAGATGAGTCAAGATGAAGAAGAAGATTTTGATTATTATGTGTATTTGCGAACTTTACATGCAGCTGTTAAAGCTGAAATAAAAAAGCGTGCGGATTTACGCAATGAAAATAAAACAACTAATAACCAACAACCAACGGAGTAAATTTTATGCAAAACGATCTACTAAAAAATCTTTCACCAGGCGAACTGAAAGCAAAACAAGAGCAAATTCTAGCACTTGTACCTGTTACGGGGGGCATTGGTAACGGAGCGTTAAAACAAGCGTTAAAAGATAAATTTGGACAATATTGGTCTGGTGATTTGTACTGGGCAGTGCGAAATAACCTAATTGAACGCGGTATTTTAGAAAAAGGAAGAGGCAACGGTGGAAGTGTTAAGAAAGTCATCCAATCGAACGAATTAACAGATAACGCCGTCGTCGCGCAAAATTATGGAAGAGAAAATGAGTTGTACAAGCCTATGAAAACGGTGCTTGAAAATGATTGGGCAAGAGATCAAACCTTTAACGATTGTTACGTTGCAATTACTGCTCAAGGGGGTGCTAGACCCACAAATGGCAAATGGACACGCCCTGATATTACGGTTATCGGCTGTAAAACCTTTCTTTATGTTCCTGGAAAACATTTGGAAGTTGTTACCTTTGAAGTAAAACCTGCTAACGCTATTGATATTTCTGGCGTTTATGAAGCTCTCGCTCATCGTAGAGCGGCAAACAGATCTTATCTGATTGTACATGTTCCAACAGCTGCAGATTTATGTCTGTTCAATGACACAGATATAGTAGAGGAAGCAGGAAAATTTGGGATTGGAGTTATTGTTGCACAAGACCCTAAAGAATATGAGACATGGGTAGTTAAACTTGAAGCACAGCGGATTGAACCAAACCCTTACAAACTGAATGAATTTATTGCACAACAAATATCAGCTGAAGTAAAAGAACAAATTGCTGCATGGGTTAAAAGCTAAATACTCTATGTATCAGGATAGTTGTTCCTTTGTTGAACAACTATCCACCACTCCGCCTATTTGTGCTGGATAGTACAAACGATTTATTACAATTATTTGGGAGATTTTAAAATGACAACACTTGTCCTTGTTACCGACGAAAAAGAAATTATTGAATTCCAAGATAACTTGGAGAATGTATTAAAATCTCAGCTCAATCAGGAACAAGAATTTTCTTTCGGTTTTCAGAGCAGTAATTTTCGTAAAACAGCTAATTACAATGGTGATATTTGGTATGCGACTTCTTTAATTGAAAATGAAGGCAAAGTACCAAGATTTTGGAATGGTTTTGGTTTGTGCGAAAACTTAAACAAAAATAAGTCAAACAACATATCGGTAGAAATTAACATTCCAAAAACCATCTATCGAAATGTTGTCGGTGCATTTGCAAGAAATGAAGATAACAAAATAGTACTTATTCATCGCGGAAGATTAAATCCAGGTGGATCTAAATTTCTTGATTGGTACCGTGAAAATTTTCCAGAATGTGTCAAAACAATTGCTGATGAAGGAAAGGGAAAAGAGGTGATCATTGTCGGAACGCTTTCTGATAGTGATTTTATTGGAAAGTTATCGGCTTTTATTCGGAACGTTATTTCATTTAAAAACTGGTTTAGAAGTGGTGATATGTCTGACAGCAACATCCAGGATGTTGAAATTGATTCAGAAGTAGGAAGCGAAGCAGGAATAAATTATAGACACCTGTTTGACACTCGTGAGGAAACTCTTGACAACAATACACAGAAAATTCTGTGCATGTTCTGCAAGACAAGGGTTGCAACTGAGCAGGTTAAGCGTTGGGATACCTGGTTAATGAAGCAATGGTTTGAACCAGCGTGTTCAGTTTGCGCTCCGCATAACCAGCAAACCTGGGTGACTTAACTATTTTGACAATTTAGGGGGAGTAATTCATCCAATAAAATCCCCGTCTCTTTTAATGAATCGAAATGTTATTTTTGCCCACTTCCATAAACCAAAAAAAAACAAAGGACACGCCATGTCATTAAACAAAGGAATTGCCATCGTACATGGCAACAAACTTGAATCATTAGTTGAAGTTGTTGAATACTGGATGCAAGAGCATCCGCTTTCACCTT
>JBAXMT010000397.1:0-2191 GCA_037134135.1 Methylococcaceae bacterium
ATTAGTATTAAAGCAGCCACATTAGTATTTAAGTTAAACTCTCGCCCGCTCCACAAAAACCAATCCACTCAAACCTTAACAAATTAGGTAAAAATATGCTCCTGCTAACAAAAGCAGATTTGACAGATGTCGCGTTCGACCCCACAAATTTCAGCGGCTTTAAGCCATTAACATTTGTTTCAAATACCGATTTAACGTCCAAGTTTGAAATAAAAGCAGCGCACGACTATAAAAGCACTCTCGTTAAAGGATTTGGAGCAGATTATTTCGACGCTTTGATAGGGACTACTTTCACTGTGGATTTGATAGCAAGTTATGGGCTACCAACTGTTTCGATACTCAACGATAACGGAACAGCTTTAATAGGCTCCGTAGCCGAAGCCAGCGATATTATTAAAGAAGTTGGTTTCACTTTTGTGGCACCGTCTACGGGAAGGTATTATTTATTTTCTATGCTTGATTCATCCGATAAAAACGCCAGCCTTACCGTACTAGAAGATCAAGACACGTCCCCAGCCTATACTCCACCAACACCAACACCAACGACTTCAGGAATTTCTCCAGCATCTACAAATCAGCAGTTAGTCGGTACAACGAAATCCGATACGCTTGTCGGCGGCGACGGTAGCGATACGTTAACGGGTGATTTAGGTTTTGACACCTTAACAGGCGGAAAAGGTGCAGATAAATTCGTGTACAAAAGCATCCAAGATGCGCCGCTAGCGCATTCTAAAATCGAAGTTATCACCGATTTTTCAAGCAGTGAAAAAGATAAAATCGACCTTTCTGCGATTGATGCAAATACGAGCCTGCCAAAAGATCAGGCATTTTCAAAACCTGTGATTGGTGCAGAATTTTCGGGCGTATTTACGAAAGCAGGACAATTATTTTTTGATACGACCGACCACATTTTGTACGGCAGCGTCAATAATGACGGGGCAGCAAGTTTTGCAATTCAACTTAATGGCGTGACAAATTTGGTTGCGGGTGATTTTATTTTGTAATTCGCCTGAAACCGCCCGTTTTCCAAAAAAAGCGGGCGGTTTTGTTTTTTCATTTTCACTCGGAGAAAAATAATGATGCAAACGTTTCAAGTCAATTCGCACATTAACGAAAACGGCGTGCTATCTGTTAATTTGCCAAAAGAATGGGCAGAAAAAGATGTGAATGTGGTTTTGGTTTTAGAGTTTTTAAATAAACTAAAAGAATCTAAACCTAAAAAAGAAAGTCTTGCAGGCGCATTTGATTTATTGGCACAAATGCCAGAGGATTTTATGTTGCACCGCCAAGATGATTTGCCGCAAGAGCGCGAGGAATGGCTGTGACAATACGTTATTTACTCGATACAAACATTTGCATTTGCATCAGCAAAAAACGTCCTCCCGAAGTTTATCGACGGTTTGCAGAGTTAAGTATCGGTGATGTTGGAATGTCGATGATTACTTTTGGTGAATTGAGATTTGGAGCAGAAAAAAGTCAACATCGTGAAATTGCTTTGGAAAAATTAGAGCAATTGTTGCGTTATATTCCAGTCATCATGCCAACTCAGCAAACAGCTGAAAACTACGCCGTTATTCGAAACCAACTTGAAAAAATTGGTCAGCCGATTGGTAATAACGATTTGTGGATTGCTGCTCATGCGTTAAGTGAAAACTGCGTTTTGGTTTCAAATAATTTGCGTGAATTCAATCGAGTTGAAAATTTACGCACTGAAAATTGGTTGTAAAAAAGGGGCTGCGACACGATTATGGATTTATCGACGGGCAAAAATATCCATGAAACCCGCGAATGAATTTTGCATAATTCGCCTGTGCCGATTGGAACAGTGCCGATTTATCAAGCTCTTAACCGCCAAACGGATGACGGGCATCGTGTCGCGCGGCGGTTCGATTATGGCGAAATGGTGTCTCGCACATCACACCGAAAGTTTCTTGTACACGCATTTTGAAGACATTTGCGAAATCATGAAAGCCTATGACGTGGCGTTTTCATTGGGTGACGGACTGCGTCCAGGTTCGATTTATGACGCGAATGACGCGGCGCAATTTGGCGAACTCGAAACGCTCGGCGAACTCACCAAAATTGCGTGGAAACACGACGTGCAAACCATGATTGAAGGTCCTGGACACGTTCCGCTGCACATGATTAAAGTCAACATGGAAAAACAACTCGAAGAATGTGGCGAAGCTCC
>JBAXMT010000398.1:0-2189 GCA_037134135.1 Methylococcaceae bacterium
ATTATCTCATTTCAACTCAGGTAATCGGGAAATTGTTTTTGACTGAATCCTAAACACAAAGAGATTGATTTACTCATTGAAGTTTCTGATACTGGAATTGGTATTCCTGAAGATCAACAAGAAAAGGTATTTTCAGCATTTATTCAACAAGATAATCAAAGTGTTGAATATGGTGGAACAGGGCTGGGTTTGAGTATTTGTAGGAAATTACTGTTATTGATGGACGGTTATATTTTTGTTGACAGTGCTGAAGGGAAAGGCAGTTGTTTTTATATCGTTTTGAAAAACGTATTGATTCCTGATGATGATGATGATGATGATGATGATGCCTTATCAAAAATACAGATTCAATTTGAACCTGCAAAAATTTTATTGGTGGATGATGTCGCAATCAATCGAGAATTAGTGCGTGCTTATTTAGCTGAGTTTAAGGAATTAACATTTGTTGAAGCAGAGTCGGGTGAAGAGGCATTAAGTCTGGCACAACACCAATCATTTGATTTAGTTTTCATGGACAGGTTATTGCCTGTTATGAACGGTGATGTGGTTTGTTGGCAAATGAAATTTATCAATCCAGATATTCCCATCATTATGATTAGCGCGACAGTGACAAAAGAATCTGAAGATAAAGCGGCTGTTTTTTATGATGTAGAACTGAGTAAGCCTGTTAATAAAACTGCGTTACTCAAAGCAATGCGTATGTATTTAAAAACAACTGAAATAAACGTTGAATCAGATGACATATTGAAAACTGAAAACCAAATTGCCGTTGTGATAGATTCAGAAAAATTATCTGAATTCTTGGCGTTATTGGTAACGTATCAAGATGAGATTAACAGCGTAAAAGATTCGGAGTCGTTTAATATGTATTCATTGACTGAAATGGCAGAACAATTAGTTGAAATCGCTGAGAAATATCATTGCCCATCATTGAAAGAATGGGCAAATACGTTAAAAGAAGAAGCCGATTTATTTGATGTTGTGAATTTAAGTAAAACGTTAAAGCGTTTCGATGCTCTTTGTGATGGCATCGGTTGATGTTACATAACGCGGCAATCGAACGGTAATGCACGTTTGATGGTCGTTTGTTTCCATTTCAATCGTGCCGCGTTGTGTTTCTGCCATTAACTTTGCCGAATAAGTGCCTAATCCGTTGCCATTCTTTTTCCCAGATGTTGCGTACTTTTCAAAAAAAGTTGCCCGAATAGCTTCTGGAACCGAGCCTGAATTGGTAATAGCAATTACGCTTTGGTCATTTTCGTGGTGCATTTTTATTTCAATAACACTGTTCGTTGGACTGGCTTCAATCGCGTTGCGAAGTAAATTAGCAAACAATGAATAAGACAAGTATTTTTCTGCCGCTGCTTGAAAATCGTTAGTTTCAATGTCTATTTTGATTTCTTTAGGTTCGGCTAATGTTTTCAAGTCCTTAACAATACCTCTAATTAAATCGTTGATGGCGATAGATTCGGGAATATATTCATAAGTGCCTATTTCCATTTTGTACAAATCAAGGGAATTATTAACCATGTACAAAATTTTATTCGCGGCTTCGGAAATGGCTTTTGCAAACAATTGTTTTTCATCTTCAGAAATATCATATTCAGCCATCATCTCTGAGTAGCCCATAATGACGTGAATTGGTGTTTTCAAATCATGTTGCGTTATGCGTTCAATGTCATCTCGTAACCGATTAACTTCGGCTAACGCTTCATTTTTCAGTTTTAACTCGTGTTTATTTTTAATGCGTTCTAAATGCAATAATACTTTTGCTTGAACGATAGGAATAGAAATGGGTTTATGAATGTAATCAACCGCGCCCAATGCCAAGCCTTTCAATTCGTCATCTACATTAACGGCGGCGGTAACAAAAATAATTTCAATATCTTTGGTTTTTGGATTGTTTTTTAATTTTTCACAGACTTGAAAGCCCGTCATATCAGGCATCATAACATCTAATAAAATTAAACTCGGAACGTCTTTATCAATGGTATTGATAGCTGATTGACCATTCATGGCAACAGTCAGATTGTATTCTGTTGATTTTAGAGCAGCACCTAAAACACGAATGTTTTCTGGGTTGTCATCAACAATAAGAATGAGTGGTTTTTTTTGTGGCATTAATAGTATTCCTTGGTAACTTCTCATTATCCACAGGTATTTTGAGTTAAAATCCAAACATGAACACG
>JBAXMT010000399.1:0-2177 GCA_037134135.1 Methylococcaceae bacterium
GGGTCAGTCGAAGCCACCACTAGAACGCGATAGCGTTTAGTGGTTGGTAGTTCACTTCACATTTTTGCCCAACAATGTTCACAAGCACTGGAAAATTATGAATTACACAGCAACATTATTATGTCGTTTGAAAGTGCAATTGATATGTTAGCTGAAATTGCCGAATACAAAGACAAAGCAACGGGAGGGCATGTAAATCGTCTCGATTGTTACACTCATTTGATCGCTATTGAAATGGGTGTAAGTGAAGAGGAGGCAAAAATTTATGGTAAAGCTAGCCGTTTGCACGACGTAGGAAAAGTGGGAATTCCCGATTATATTTTAGCAAAACCAGGTAAACTAACACCCGATGAATTTGAAATTATCAAAAAACATACAACGATTGGTGCAAATATCCTGAGTCATGATTCTGCATTTGAATTGGCTCGGCAAATTGCAGCCGGACATCATGAATTCTGGAATGGTAAGGGTTATCCGTTGGGAATTAAATCAAATGAATTGCCACTTTCTGTTCGTATTGTATCGGTCGCGGATGTGTTTGATGCACTGGTGAGTTGGCGACCTTATAAACAACCGTGGACGATTGAAGAAGCGCGTGAGACGATTAAAGACGGTGCTGGAACACAATTTGATGCTACTGTTGTGGCTGCTTTTTTGAAACTTCTTGATAGTGGCGCATTTGAAAACGTCATTAAAAGAGCGCACGAAGTTCTACTTTAACCCGTAATGTTCGGTGCGGCTATCGCCGCGCTGATTTGAAAAAAGCAAAAAACAAAAGAAAATCACGCACCGCGCCACCAACATAAAAAACGATTGCTTGATTTGTGTACATATTCATGATTTGATAGCAGTACAAGAATCCATATTGACAGGAACGGAAATGAACACAGCAAACGTAAAAGACACCACGCGAGAACTACCGAACCTACCAAAAAAACACGGTGGATGGCGCGACGGTGCAGGCAGAAAAAAAGTTAATTACGAAACCAAAGCCATACGCGTTGATACGCGATTGCTCGGAATACTTGCGGCATTGCGAAATAAATTGAAAAGTGGCGCGATGAATGACGAAGATTTGAAAAGATTTGAAGAATTAGCCGCGAATTAACTAAGCGAGAGCAAACCATGACAGACAAAATAGCAACAGATTTAGAAGAAATAAACGGACTGTTTTACGAACCAAACGAAGACACGCCATTTACAGGCTCATATCAAATAAGTCATTCAAACGGACAGAAAAAATCAGAAGTCAATTACAAAGACGGACAGCAAATCGGCTCTGTAACAGAACGGTCGGATAGCGTAATAACGGTGAAAAAGGGTATGTTCTCATGGCTTACAGGTAAATGAAATCCGCTTTTGGTGCGCTTGTTATTACACAGAATCAGTCGATTAACGCCCACGACTTTAAATTTTAGGCAATAAAAAAGCCCTGCGAGCTGTAACTCCAACGGGCTTTTGAAATCACTACCGAACAAGATAATGGAATTCATAATGAATAATATCACCAAATTTACTCCGCTCCACCTTTTACCTGAAAACGAATCACAAAAATTCAACGATTTTGAGAGCGTAACAGAGCGTAACAAAGGTAACAAAAACGAAAATGTTACGTTTGTTACGCCTGAAATGAAATTCCCCGTTATGTCATTTGATGACCTTATCGCCACAGAATACAAACCGAATTGGCTGGTTAAAGGTTTGATCGAAAAAGAAAATTTAGGTTTAATTTTCGGTTCACCAGCCAGCGGCAAATCGTTGTTGGTGCAAAATATGGCGTTCTGTGTCGCCGCAGGCTTGCCATTTCACGGCAAAGAAACCACGCAAGGCAACGTTTTATATATTGCGGGGGAAGGTTTTAGCGGTTTGAAAAAACGTTTTATGGCGTTATCGCAAGAATACGGCTACCTAGCGAAAGGGCTTTATTTTTCTAAACAACCCGCCGCATTGATGGACAAACAAAACGCCCAATCCTAAACTTGCTGCTTCTTTATACACTTTTCTTTCACAAATAGCGGTATTTAAAAGGGTTATATCTTGATAATTACTAAAAAAATCTTAATTTGGATTTGTAGGTGACATTGTCATAACAGCACAGGAGATAAGTGCTTGATTGAAATCTTTTGCTTCTTTGATGACATTAAGCATTGATGGAAGTGTGTCCAAATCCCATTGAG
>JBAXMT010000400.1:0-2172 GCA_037134135.1 Methylococcaceae bacterium
CTTGTGCTAAATCAGGTTTGCCGCCACCTTTACCACCGATTTTTGCGGCAACAAAATTCGCCAATTCGCCTGCTTTGACTTTTGCGGTTTGGTCTTTTGAAACACCTGCAACCACGCTGACTTTTTCGCCTTCAACAGCCGCTAAAACAACAACCGCGTTATGTAATTTGTTTTTCAATTGCTCGACGATTTCACGCAAGATTTTAGCATCGACATTTTCAACCGTTGTCGCCAATACTTTCACGCCGTTGATTTCGACCGCTTTCGCCATCAATTCATCACCTGTCGCACTCGCCAATTTTGAATTCAAACGCTCCAATTGTTTTTCCAAACCACGCGCACGTTCAACGAGTTGTTCCACTTTTTCGACCGCTTTATCGGGTGTGCCTTTGACTAAATCGGCGATTTGCACCAACGCGCTTTCACGTTGCGCGAACCACGCTAAACAGTTTGCGCCTGTGACCGCTTCAATGCGTCGCACGCCAGCCGCCACGCCGTTTTCGCTGATAATTTTGAAACAACCAATATCGCCAGCCCTTGCAACGTGTGTGCCGCCGCATAATTCGGTGGAGAAGTCGCCGATTTTTAACACGCGCACTTCTGCGCCGTATTTTTCGCCGAATAACGCCATCGCGCCAGCTTTGACCGCATCATCTTTCGCCATCACTTGCGCTGAAACGGCATTATTCAAACGGATTTGTTCATTCACCAAACGTTCGATGGTTGAAATTTCGTCAGCGGTCAACGGTTCAAAATGTGAAAAATCGAAACGTAACCGTTCGGTATTTACAAGCGAACCTTTTTGCGCGACGTGTTCGCCCAACGTTTGACGCAATGCGGCGTGTAATAAATGCGTTGCCGAATGGTTTAATTCCGTGGCTTTGCGTTTTGCCAACTCGACAGCGGCAACCACATTTTGCCCGACTTTCAACGTGCCACAACGGAGCTTGCCTTGATGTAAAAATAAACTTCCCGCTTGTTTTTGCGTATCGGCAACCTCAAAGGTCGCGCCGTCTGCGCTAATCGTTCCACAATCGCCAACTTGACCGCCTGATTCACCATAAAACGGTGTTTTGTCTAAAACGATTACGCCTTCGTCGCCAGCGTTTAAGAGTTCAACTGCTTCGCCGCCTTTGAATAACGCCACGACTTGCGCCGCATTATATAAATTTTCATAACCTGTAAAATTCGTTTGTGAATCGAGTTCGATATTTTTGTGAGCATCCGCACCGAAATGGCTGGCAGAACGCGCTCTATCGCGTTGCGCTTCCATTGCGATTTCAAAACCTGCGTAATCCACCGTTAAATTATGTTCACGCGCAAAATCTGCCGTTAAATCCACAGGGAAACCGTAAGTATCGTAAAGTTGGAAAGCGGTTTCGCCTTCAATCACCGAGCCTTCCATTTTGGCAACGCACGCTTCCAAAATTTTCATGCCTTGACCCAGCGTTTCAGCAAAACGTTTTTCTTCACGTTCTAAAATCGTTTCAACTTGAGCTTGAGCAGCGCGTAATTCGGGGAACGCATCGCCCATTTCTTGAGCGAGTGGCGCGACCAATTTGTAAAAGAAAATGTCGCTCACGCCCAACCGATAACCGTGACGAATCGCACGACGAATAATGCGGCGCAACACATAACCGCGCCCTTCGTTTGACGGCATCACGCCATCAACCACCATAAACGCGCAGGAACGAATGTGGTCAGCAATCACGCGCAACGAACTGTTTGTTAAGTCCGTCATGTTGGCTAATTTCGCCACGGCTTTGACGATGTTTTGGAACAAATCGATGTCGTAATTATTGTGAACATTTTGCATCACGGCAGAAATACGCTCTAAGCCCATTCCCGTATCAACCGACGGTTTTGGCAATGGGGTCAATGTACCGTCCGCGCTACGGTCGTATTGCATGAAAACCAAGTTCCAAATTTCAATATAACGGTCGCCGTCTTCATCTGGTGTGCCTGGAGGACTTCCGAAAATGTCTTCACCGTGATCATAAAAAATTTCGCTGCAAGGCCCACAAGGCCCCGTGTCGCCCATTGACCAAAAATTATCTTTCGCGCCAATCCGTGACAAACGGTCAGGCGAAACGCCGATTTCGTTAATCCAAATGTTTGCCGCTTCGTCGTCTTCGTCAAACACCGTGACCCACAATTTTTCTTTGGGGATTT
>JBAXMT010000401.1:0-2160 GCA_037134135.1 Methylococcaceae bacterium
CCCTACGATTTAAACCTCGTTCTCAACCATTTTGGTACACACAAGCATCCAACAAACTAAGCACTTCATTTAAAATATCATCACTGGCTTTTTCAATGAATTTCACCTAACGACTTTTGTAATCGACGGATTTTACTTGTTCCACCATAACAAAACCAGTTAATGATGATTCTGCCGAAACTTTGACATGAAACGGAATGCCGCGATTTGTATTTGTAATCGGACACACAATTGTCAGCCCCCGTTGCCTGATTAAACAAACGATTGCTAATCACAAGCGCAGGTCTACGACCTTTCTGTTCATGTCCTGATTGCGGGTCAAATGTTGCGATAATAAAATCACCTCTTTCTGGTATATAAATCGACATTTACCAAACCTCTTTACCTTCTGGAACGCCCCAGTTTTCTTCGTGATGAGACGGCAATTTTTCTAATTGTGAAATATGCGCTAATCCAATCGGTAGTAATTCGATGTTGTTTTCTTGTTGATTTTTCGTCACTAATTCTTCAATTGGCACAGCTAAAGATAACTTTCCAAGTTGTAATTTGATTTGAATTTCCCATGCCGAAGCAATGCTCAAATAAAACGAATGTTCACCAGAAAGACAAAAATCTCTGATTTTTTGAGAAAGTTTCGGATTGTCATCGTTTAACCAAAGAAACGCATGGGTATCGAGCAACAATCTCACAATTCACCATCCAACCAAAAACTATCGGGCAATGGTTCATTAAAATCATCGCTCATTTCTATTTTGCCTTGAAATAAACCTAATTTCATTGGCTTGTTTTTCGTTTCAAAGTCTTCATACATGACAATCACTTTTGCTTTTTGTGGCTGAATGGTTTGCGGTAATTGCAAAATAATTTGGTGTTGATGGTTAATGCTTACGGGTAATTCAATGGCGTGCATAGTGATAACTCCTAAAGTTATGTGGAAAAACAAAACCGCCCGCTTTTTTGAAAAACGGGCGGTTTCAGGCAAATTACAAAATAAAATCACCAATAACTAAACTTTTCACACCGCTAAGTTGGATTGAAAACTCAGGCGTGGTGTCAGCATCGGTGCTGCCGTAAAGAATTTTGCTTGTCGCATCGAAACGTAATTGCCCAGAAGCGTTGGTTTTGTTGAAAGCTACGCTACCGATAAACGTAAAGGCTTGGTCGCCTGCTAATTTTTCATTGGCATCAATCGCTGAAAGGTCGATTTTGTCTTTTTCGCTGTGTTTGAAATCGGTGATTGTGTCGCGGGTTTTTGCTGTTGTGCCAGAATCTTTAAGGCTTGCGTATTTGAAAATATCTGCACCTTTGCCGCCTGTTAATCTGTCTGCGCCTAAACCACCGATTAGTGTGTCATTTCCTACTAATGCTGACAGTTTATCGTTGTTTGCCGTGCCAGTAAGTCGGTCGTTTCCACTGGTTGGTTTGGTGCTGATAACAGGTGCAATATAAACATCGTCAGTTTTTGGATTTGCAAAACTGACTACGTCGGTGAGTTGGTCTGAAATGGCTTTTTTGTCAAGATAAGCAAGGTTGTAAGTGATTAAATCACGAGTATAAGGATTCCCTAAAATCACTACAGAACCATCAACGCGAAGAGCCGCAAAACCCATAGCATTTGAATAAATTTCTTTAACGTCGATGTCTCCATTCAAGTCATTTTCATTTGTGACTTCTCTGCCATCTTTATATCCTCCCCATGTTATAACCGAACCATCGGTGCGTAATGCAGCAAAATTTGAATGATTTGAATAAATTTCTTTTACATCAATGTCGCCGTTTAAATCATTGGCAACTGAACTGCTATCGTTATCTTTCCCCCACGTTACAACCGAACCATCAGCTCGTAATGCCGTAAAGCCATAACGATTTGAATAAATTTTTGTAACATCAATATCGCCGTTGAGTTGGCTTGCAACCAAACTACTGTCACTGCCACCCCAAGTAACAACCGAGCCATCTTCACGCAAGGCAGCAAAGCCGCTATTTCCAGAATAAATGTCTTTAACATCAATATCGCCATTGAGCTGACTTGCAACCGAATCAGAATTGGCATCACCCCAAGTAACAACTGAACCATCTTCACGAAGTGCAGCAATAGCAAGATAACCCGGCATATCATCAAAAGATACCGTATAAATTTGTTTAATAGGAATCGTACCG
>JBAXMT010000402.1:0-2150 GCA_037134135.1 Methylococcaceae bacterium
TCGCCACACGCATTCCTTAATCGAATCTAAACGCGCTTCGTGGGCGTGCAACTCTTCTTCGGTGCAACGTAAAACCAATAATGGCGGACGATTTTCCAATGAACGGACGATGATTTCAGTTGAAACTTCTACGTTAGATTCGGTGGCACGGTTTTCATTCATCAACGAAAACTGTCCGCCGGTCATCGCTAAAAATACTTCGGCGAGAATTTGCGCGTCCAATAACGCGCCATGTAATTCACGATTTGAATTATCAACACCGTAACGTTTGCAAAGTGCGTCTAAATTATTTCGTTGCGAGGGATGACGTTTTTTCGCATCGGCAAGCGTATCAAAAACGGTGCTACACGTTTCAATCGTCAGCCCATTCGGCAAACGCGCCAATTCATAATTCAAAAAACCTACGTCGAATGGCGCGTTGTGAATGATTAACTCGCTGCCTTGAATGTAATCGATAAAGGCATTGGCAATCGAATCAAACTTGGGTTTGGTCGATAAAAATTCGGTCGTCAAACCGTGAATCCGCAACGCGCCTTCTTCGCTGTCCCGTTCGGGATTGAGATAAACGTGAAAATTGTTGCCCGTTAAACGGCGATCAATCAATTCCACACAACCAATTTCGACAATTCGGTTGCCGTCTTTTGTGCTTAAACCGGTCGTTTCGGTGTCGAGGACGATTAAGCGATTTGCGTGTGTGTGTTCCATTAGTTTCCTTGCTCGCAACTTTAAATTATTTACCGAACGCCGAAAATGAAAAGTCATCGTTATCTAATTCATTTAACGCCGCATTTCTTTTTTTTAGTTAACTATTTTTTTGACGTTTTTATCAAAATCACTTTCAAAATTTCTGTCTTGTATAACACGAAATTTTTCATATTCTTTAACCGCTAGAGCAACAGCAACTGAATGACGAACCTTTCCTGCATCTTGCAATATGTCGTACTCATTAAATTTCAAAAAAGCATCTAATTTTTGTATCCAATCAGCCATTTTCATCGGAATGTGTCGTGCCGCATGATTCTCGGCATAATCGAGATACATCGATACAATTCGCTCCAATTCTTTAATTTCTGGCTCAATCAAATAATTTTTTGCCACTGAAACATCACTTTTCAAAATTTTACCGCTAGGTGCTTTTCTCCAAGTTTGTAATCCCATATTTGGCTGTTCAGCATCGGCGCGATCACAAATGATTTCAGCTGCTGTTTTACCCGTAATTGCCCATTCCAATTTGTTCTGCACTGTTTTGTAAAATTTTTTCGTTAGCTCATCGTCTTCGGAATAATCAATGCTGCATTCTTTGTAAATGTCAGTGATTTTTTGATAAAAACGTCGTTCGCTTGCTCGAATTTCACGAATACGCTCTAAAAGCTCATCAAAATAATCTTTGCCAAAACGCTTGCCTTGTTTGAGACGCTCATCGTCAAGCACAAAACCTTTAATAATAAATTCTTTGAGCGTTTGCGTTGCCCAAATTCTAAATTGTGTCGCACGTTGACTATTCACTCGATAACCAACTGCGATAATTGCATCGAGATTGTAAAAAGCAACGGGTTTGTCTGAATTTGCAATGTGCAAAAATTGCACAGTGCTTTTTTCATCAAGTTCATTACTGGTAAAGATGTTTTTCAAATGTTTGCTGATAACACTTCTATCAACATCAAACAATTCTGCCATTTTCTTTTGGCTTAACCAAAAGGTTTCTTCTTCATAAATAACGTCTATTTTCACTTTGCCGTTCGCATCGGCATAAAGCAAAATTTCATTAAATTCTACTGTCATTTCATTTCTCCGTTAATAAATTCCATCGCCACCGCTTCATATTCATGTTCAATTACCATTTTTTATCAAAAAGATGAGCGTTCTTTTCTTGCACGAAAATATGGCGACCGCGCTTTAATTTGTTGAACTTCCAAAATCTCGCGTGATGCACTGCTTTTCATGTGTCCGTGTGAAGGTTGGTCACGGTGACATTCAATACACAACACTTTTAAATTGCCCGAGCTATTATCACTCTTCACACCGTTAGCATGATGGGTTTGCATCAGGTTTTTGTGATTACTCAAATCAATGCCGCACTGCTGACAAACATAACCATATTGTTCTTTGCGTTGCCTTGAAATTAAATCCCAATTTTCGGTATAACCAGA
>JBAXMT010000403.1:0-2136 GCA_037134135.1 Methylococcaceae bacterium
TCCCAATCGTTGGTCAAAATTGAACGATATTTGAAAGTGTCGCCAGTGAACAAATCTAATTGTTTATCCGTGCTGACTTCACGCATTATAACTTGTCTATAGTTCTCTTTTTCAGAAAACTGGGTGAATTTAATAGAGGCTACTTCATAAATTTTATAATTGATTTCGACTTTAGTCCATTCCTTGATTTCAAGGATTTGGCTGTAAAGATCAGCACTACGATTGGATCTGATATAGAACAACTTGCTGTTTTTTGCAACGACATCAATAATTTCCTTAGAATAGGAGCCTGCGTCCATTCGAGAACGGTTTACTTTTATATTGTTATCATTCAATACTTTGTAGGCTCTAGTAAGCGTTGCTGCTTGTTCAAATTTCACATTGGCATTGCCATCACGATTTTCAATATAAACAATCTTATTGTCAATAGTGGCAATACCCGGGCAATATCCATTTACCTTTTTATAGGTGCGTTTTGTGTCATATTTATCAGTAGGAATAATCTGATTATCGTAGTCAAAATCATAACTTTCACCAGAAGTTAACTGATTTGTTAGGATTAATGACTTTATATTGAGAATGTTAAGTTTATTATTGATATTGAAATTATATGATTTACCCTGTTGAGAAACAAACTCAGAATTGTCAGTTGCAAGTTCTTTTACAACACGTAAAACAGTATCTGCACTTGAAACAACATTGCCAGGGATTGATTTTAAGTCATTGCCTACGTGAGTTTGAATATCTTCGGCGCAATCACCACCACAATAAAAAACGCTACTTAAATTCTTAATCACATTACTGTATGTGTAACCTTTGGTTGACTGTCTTTTACCAAGCTCTCTATCAATTAGTTGCCCTAAACCAGATTTGTCAAATTCATTATTTACAAATGCAATCCCCGAGAAAGGGCTAACTGTTGATGAGTTTTTTTGTATCTTCATGCCGTAAAAAAATTATTGTTTCTTTTTTGTTCACAGCACTAAGATAGGTGATTTTTTCCAACTGTTAAAATGATTCTATGTTATTTATTATTAAATAGTTATAGGTCATTTTAACAGCTCTTTTAACAGTTAATTGCGGATTTAAGGTGTTATACTATCAGTGGCTCTAAATTGCATTTTGTTAAATGTAATTTCAATACATACAAAAAAAATGGAACGCGGATTTACGCGGACCAAGCGGATTTAAAACGGGTTTTAAATGCATAAAATGAGGAACGATGATGCTTTCAGCCGATATTATTGTTTAATGTAGCAAATACTATGATTATTTAATAAATTGCTATAAAATATATTAGCTATTGTATTGTAGCAAATAATGTATTATATTTGCGGCATGTATATACAAAACTGCACATCCAATAAAAACGGCAAAAGCTACACCTATCCTTTACTATGCAAGAAGTATAGGGAGAACGGCAAGATAAAGACAGAGGTAGTGGCCAATTTGTCTGCTTTTCCAAGCGACGTTGTCCTTGCAATAAGGAATGCGTTGCGGAGTTCGGACGAAAGGGAATTAATGGTTTCGCTCAAGGACATTACGGTAGAAAGAAGCATTGACTACGGATTCGTGTTTGTTTTGATAATGTTATTGGAACGGTTAAAAATCAAACAGGCTTTGGAGGTAATACTTGGCGATAGAGCCAAATTGGTATCGTTGATGATAATCGGCAAGATAGTAACACGAGGCAGCAAACTCTGCATCTTCAACTGGATACAGCGTAACCAGGAGGTCGCCAAACGACTTGGGATTGATTTAGATGCATTGAAGATCAATGATTTGTATGACGTGCTTGGCGATCTGTCGTATGTACAAAGTAGGATAGAGCGAAAATGGAATATCTACCACAAAGAACAGTGCGATGAGGTTTATCTGTACGACATAACAAGTTCGTATTTTGAAGGGACACAAAATGCGTTATCCGATTACGGCTACAATCGCGATGGCAAAAAAGGCAAGAAACAAATTGTTATCGGATTGATAACCAACAAGAACGGATTTCCATTGAGCATTCAGGTTTTCGAAGGAAATGAAACCGACCATACCACGGTAATCAAACAAATACAAAAAATAAAGAAGGAGTTCGGGGCAAAAAACATCGTGTTTGTGGGCGACAGGGGGATGCGAATCAGA
>JBAXMT010000404.1:0-2134 GCA_037134135.1 Methylococcaceae bacterium
GTCGTAATTCGATTCATTTTTATGAGGCAAAAGCCGAGTGACTTTCAAAGTTTACAAAGCCGAGTGACTTTCAAAGTTTACGATGATTTACAACTACAAAATTTAACACATAACGGGTATCAATTATGAATCCTTCAGATAAATCCAGACCACCCTTTCCGCCGTTCACCGCTGAAACCGCCGAGCAAAAAGTGCGGGCGGCTGAAAATGGGTGGAATTTACAAGTTCCCGAAAATATCGCACTGGCTTACAGCGCGGACAGTGTGTGGCGAAATCGTCACGAATTTTTGCAAGGACGCGATGAAATCACGGCATTTTTGCAACGAAAATGGGCGCATGAATTTGATTATCGCTTAATAAAAGAATTGTGGGCATTTCATGAAAACCGAATCGCAGTGCGGTTTGCGTACGAATGGCACGATGTGGAAGGGCAATGGTTTCGTTCGTACGGCAACGAAAATTGGGAATTTAACGACCTAGGTTTGATGCAAAAACGTCACGCGAGCATTAACGATTTAGCGATTTCAGAAAGAGAGCGTTTATTTCATTGGAAATTCAAAACGCCGCGCCCTGACGATTATCCTAGTTTGTCCGATTTGAATTTGTAGCGGTATTTTCAGACGTGTATTTGACCTTTTTTCTGTCTGAAAAGACGGAAATTTCTAACCACATTCTATGACTCAACAATCCCCATTTTCTGAACGCACCGCCGTATCGCTAAAAATGCTAGTCGATTTAGCCCGACCCGCCGCCGGTTTAACGTTTAATCACAGTAAAATTCGCGCCAAACAATCCGGTGGTTATATTTCGCGTTTCAAAGGGCGCGGCATGGAATTCGACGAAACTCGTTTATATCAAGCGGGCGACGATATTCGCAGCATTGATTGGCGCGTCACCGCTCGAACCGGTAAAACGCACACCAAAATTTTCCGTGAAGAACGTGAACGTCCGGTTTTTATTTCAGTCGATCAACGCGCTACGATGTACTTTGCGACACGCGGCGTTTTTAAATCGGTGATGGCGGCAAAATTGGCGGCATTATTAGCGTGGACGGCGAATCATCACGGCGATAGAATCGGCGGACAATTATTTTTCGACGCACATTGCCACGAATTAAAACCGCAAAATGGCAAACAATCGGTGCTGCATTTTTTGAATGCGTTGGTGAATCCGCCTATTTTAAAAAGTGGTGATTTGCCTTGCGATACGCTGGAACTCGTTTTAAATCGTTTATTGCATCACGTTAAACCGAGTAGTTTGGTTTATTTGATTAGTGATTTTCGCGGTTTAACGCCGCACGCTGAAACGCAACTCGCCAAACTCGCGCAACATTGCGACGTGGTTTTATTGTTTATTCATGATGAGTTGGAACAAAATTTGCCCACGTCGGGACAATATCGTTTCACGCAAACGGGTCACGATGTCATTCTTCAGGCGAACGCGAAAAATTCGTTTGAATATCAACAGCATTTTTTAGACAAACAGGCGCATTTGCAGCAATTCGCCAAACAACGCGGGATGGTTTTTATTCCCGTCAACACGCAAGCCGATGTGTTGGCTTGCTTAAAAACTTAACCTCTTCGCCATGCCACCAATTCAAGATTTACCTTTGCGCGACATTCATTTGCCCGAAACAATCAGCTGGTTTCCGCCTGCAATCGGCTGGTGGTTTGTCGCCATTTTGATTCCAATTAGCACTTATTTTTTGATTGCGTTAATCCAACGCTTACGCCAAAAAACAGCCGTTAAAGCCGCTCGAAACGTATTGAAACAACTGCAACAAAATGATTCATTGAACGTGCTGGAAAAAGTCCGTGAATTATCGATATTGTTGCGCCGCGTCGCCGTCAGTCATTCACCGAATTCAGAAATTGGTGGTTTGACGGGTCGCGCTTGGTTGGATTATTTGGACGGTTCGCTCAAAAATGCAGAATTCAAAAATGGCATTGGGCGATGTTTGGCAGACGCACCGTATCAAAAAGAATTGCCAAACGACGTAGATTTACCCGCGTTATTTCAGTTGGCGCAAACGTGGCTCAATGCTCAACACTCCACTCGTTCACGACCTAAAAAAATCGCATGATTCAATTATTCGCCCCGTGGTTACTCGTCGCCTTGCCATTTCCGTTGCTGA
>JBAXMT010000405.1:0-2126 GCA_037134135.1 Methylococcaceae bacterium
TACGCGCATTTCACGTCGCCGATTCGCCGTTATCCTGATTTGCTGATTCATCGGGCGATTCGTCATGTTTTACTCGGGAAAAAAGCCGACAGTTTTGTTTATGGCATTCCTGATATGGTGATTTTGGGCGAACATTGTTCGGCGAATGAACGTCGTGCCGACGATGCGACTCGTGATGTCACAAGTTGGCTCAAATGCGAATACATGATGGACAAAATTGGCGACGATTTTACAGGCGTGATTTCTGCCGTAACGTCATTTGGATTTTTTGTTGAATTGAATGATATTTATGTCGAAGGTTTGGTACATATCAGCAGTTTGGGGCAAGATTATTTTCATTTTGATCCGTTAAGCCATCAGCTTAAAGGTGAACACAGCAACACACGCTATCGTTTGGGTGATACTGTAAACGTGAAAGTGGCGCGAGTAGATTTAGACGAAAAGAAAATGGATTTTGCATTAGTAGGTGTGGTGGCAAAATCGAAATCAAATTCCGCGATGCCATTTAATAAAGCTGATTCAAAGCCTAAATCCAAACGTAAATCTGCAAAAAAACCAGCGGCGAAAAAACCTGAACCTGCGAAAGTAAAACTTGATTCTGAAAAGGTTGTTGCGCCAGCGAAGAAAAAGCGTCGCAGAAGAAATAAAACAGCCAAAAAACCAATTTCAATCGAATCATGAAAAAAATTATTCTCACCATCATTTTGGCATTATTGCTATCGGCGTGCGGGCAAACGGGAAAACTTGTTTTACCAAATTCGCTATCGCACACGTTTAAAAACGCGGATTGATTAAATGTCTACTGAATTTTAATCATAAAAATTGGGCTTTATAGCGTCCGTACATTTTTAGAATGTTAATTTTGAAAAAGAAAGTTGCACTATGGTATCGCGCATTTTTTTGTGGAACAATGTTGCGATTATAGACAACCTGACCACGCTGTTACTCCAGTATTCACGCGATTTCAAATAGCGGGCAGGCAGCAAACCAACAGGTTATTTTTAACATGATAGACTCAAGAGGATACAGACCCAATGTGGGTATCATCCTTTGCAATGACGAGGGTCGTGTGTTTTGGGCGAAACGAGTAGGGGTGAATTCATGGCAATTTCCGCAAGGCGGTATCAATCCGAATGAAGATCCTGAAACCGCGATGTATCGAGAATTGTGGGAAGAAACTGGCTTACAACAACATCACGTTCAAATTTTAGGTCGCACTCGTTATTGGTTGCGGTATCAATTACCCGAGCGGTATGTTCGTAGACATTCGCTACCGTTGTGTATTGGACAAAAACAAATTTGGTTTCTATTGCGATTAGTGACTTCCGAATCGAATGTGCGTTTTGATCATTGTGTTAGTCCAGAATTTGACGGGTGGCGATGGGTGGATTATTGGGAACCCTTAACAGACGTTGTGTATTTCAAACGAAAGGTTTACCACAAAGCAATGGGTGAATTGGGAGAAATTCTAACAATAGACTCTGTTCCAGTAAGTTCAGCGGGTTATTTAACAAAAGCGCGAGAATGGTGGTAATTTTTGTACGCAAATTGCTAGTAAAACTAATATGTCGTTTACAGAACCGTCGAATATAAATGATTTTATGCTAAAATCGGCGGATTTTATTGAATGAACACGGATGTTTTCGTTCTTCATAACTAACTAAAAACAAATACTTAGCCTTGCCAAAGAGCAACGCACAAAAGAAAACAGGCTTAATTTTTATGACAACACAATCTCAAACGAGCAATTTACAACCGTTGCTTTATGACGCGAACCAATCAAAAGATAGTTGCGGCGTTGGTTTTATTACACACAAAAAAAGTATTCAAACCCATGATTTATTAGTTAAATCACACGAAGCCTTGTGTACAATTCCGCATCGTGGTGGCATGAGTGCGGAAGGTGTAGGCGATGGTGCGGGTGTGAACATTGATTTGTCATTGAAATTTTTCCGTAGACTTACAAATAATCCTAATTTAGAACTTGGTCAATTTGGTGTTGCGAATTTCTTTTTTCCTGAAGATCACGCGCATTATGATTCTGAAGCCAATGAACTGGTTAAAAATCATTTGGCAGAATTCGATTTACCGTTAATTGAACGTCGAGTGATTCCTGTTGATAACGC
>JBAXMT010000406.1:0-2117 GCA_037134135.1 Methylococcaceae bacterium
GGGTCTTGAAATTCCTATACCTGAAGCTGTTTGATTTCATAATGAGAATTGCTGCGATGAAGCAGGGAATTGGAGTTATGCAACGAATTCTGCTCATAACGAATTTTTAGCGGGTAAAACTTATACAGACGCATTTGAAGTCAAAACCGCCGATGGCACAGTTTCCAATGTAACAATCAACATTGCAGGCACCAAAGACATACCTATTTTGATTGATGATTTAGCGAAACAGGCACTCAGCGAAACCAAAATTGGTATGATTACTCAAAACGTAGTAAACGGACAAATTGGTTTGCAAACGGCTCAAGGCTTAGTCATGCTGCAAAATTCTGATAAGAGTTGGACAGATCTGGATTTGCAGCTGGTTAATTTCACGTTTCAAGGTGGAATAACAGTCGGAACGAATTTACTAAAAACGACCTTGGCAAATGGTTCTTCGTTGACTATCAACACGGTCGATGGCAGTTATCTTTACGTTCCAAATACATCGGCGAATACCGCAGATAGTGTTGATAACTTCAACGTTTCAGGAGGTGATGCAACGCTAACATTGACATTCAATCGCTTGGATTTACTCGATCGAGATGGTATTACTGATGTAGTAGAGACTAATTTGGCAAATTTAGCTAATACCATATCAAAAGGTGATTTGAACAACGATGGAATTGAAGATAAGCAGCAAAGCTCTGTTACTAACATTGCTTGGATTACCAATAACGACTTTAATGCCGCTCAAAAAGGTGATTTAACCTCAGCAAAACCTGTGATGAACGTGGTAGTTGCTGGCGATAAATCAGGAAAAGCCGATGATTTCGCACAACTCAGCAAAATTTCGGTATTACCTAGCAACAGCAGTGCGACGGGGGGAAGTAAACCAAAAGCCACGGCAACCAGCGGTTATATTAAAACGCCGTGGGATGCTTTGCAATTCTCGGTTGCAGCCAATAGCCACAAAGGACTTAAAGACGTTGATGCAATAAGAGCAGGTACGCAAACGCTCATCAAAATTGATATTTCAAGAGCAGGGGAATCGGACTTTAACGGTTACATGAAGTATGTTTCCTCAGATACGATTAACACTTACAAAAAAGCGAGTTTGCCTTTAGTGACCTTAGATGGTGAGGCGTTAACCACCGCAAAACAAGCAGGTTGGTATGATTACACGCAGCGCGTTTCAGGCGGTGACGGCGCACATTTCCTCAAAGATGCAAGCGGCAAAATCACCAATATAGAAATCGTAATTACAGACAATCAATTTGGCGACGATGATATTGCCAGCAATCAAATTACTGATCCGAGTTTGCCTGTGATTCGCGCTATCCCCATTGCTAAAACGCTTGAAAGTAGCACGGATGTTTCAGGTTTGGCGGCAGAATTTACGAATTTGACGTTACAAGAAACGCTAATTGATAAAAAATCACGACCACGCAGTTAGTCGATAATCCGTTAGCTTGTTTGCCAGAATGGACATTGAAACTATTGAACATTCCGTTAAAAATTAACCAAGATGTGACCACGACGATTCAAGTCGTTGCCCCATTGAATGCAAAAGGGAATGCTCTAGTGAATCAAATGGTTGGCAATAGCGCAGATAACATTCTGGATGGGTTAGCAGGGGCGGATACCTTGACGGGTGGCTTAGGTGCTGACACGTTTGTATTTGGCGATAAAGATGTGATTACCGATTTCAGTGTAACACAAGGCGATAAAATCGATGTGCGCGGAATCCAGTTAAAAAGTTTTGTCACGACTTTTACAAAACAAGTGGGACAATTGCGTTTTGATACGGCAACACAAACGCTGCAAGCTGATACTAATGGTGACGGAAATACAGATGTTTCACTGCAACTTTTAGGTATTTCAAGTCTTTCGGCTGATGCCATTATCACCAAATAATTTTAGGGAAAATAGTATGTTTTTTTACAAATTACGCACAGCCATTTTTACAGGTTTATCATTGGTTTCAGTAAGTGTTTTCGCAGAAAATTCGTTTTATGTGGCTCCATTTGGCAGTTATTTACATATAGACGGAGCCGCCAAAGCGAATGACGGTTTTGGAGCGGGTTTAGCGATCGGGAAAGAACTCAACACACATTTCAATGTTGAAGTGCGTGGTT
>JBAXMT010000407.1:0-2112 GCA_037134135.1 Methylococcaceae bacterium
TGAAAAAACTGTCCGAACTATTGATTTTTCATTATTCCATTTATATTGATGATGGAGTTTTTCTTACTATTCGTCATCTTTGGAATTGGTCTGTTAGCTGTCATCTCGATGTTCTTTGGCGGAGAGTTGGCGATTCAAATAGTGTTGTTGATTTCTTTTTTAATTGTTGGTTATCGTTTTACCAAGTGGCTGTTTGGAAAATAACGGAATATAACCATGTTGATAACTGAAACCTTTGTTACCAACGGTGTAAAAATGACCCCCTAACGACGGAATAAAATTGACCCCCTTGATTCAAAATAGCGGTTTTTTTACCGCGAAATTATTATGTTGAATCAGGATGTATTTGTGAAAATTCAAGTTTTAGATCATCAAGGGAAATCAATCAAAGCGATTGCTCGTGAAATAGGCGTATCCCGAAACACAGTCAGGAAATATCTGAGAAAACCAGATGAATTACCCGCTTACAAACAAAGAAAAGCGAGAACGACAAAATTATCGAATTACGAAGCGTATTTAAAAAAGCGTGTTGAACAGGCAAAACCTGAATGGATTCCAGCAGTGGTGTTGTTACAAGAAATCCAAGAACAAGGTTACAGCGGGAAACTCACGCAACTGCGTCAATTTTTAGCACCGCTAAAAGAGAAACGTCCCGAAGACCCCGTAGTGCGTTTTGAAACACCAGCAGGAAAACAAATGCAAGTTGATTTCACGATTATTTATCGCGGAAATCAGCCACTCAAAGCGTTGGTTGCCTCATTAGGTTATTCGCGTGCGTCCTACGTTTATTTTTATGACAATGAACGCAGCGAAAGTTGGGTGGATGGCATTCAAAGAGCCTGCGATTTTTTTGGTGGTGTGCCAAAAGAAATTTTGTTTGATAACGCGAAAAGTATCATTTTAGAACGAGATGCGTATGGTGAAGGAAATCATCGTTGGCACCCTAAATTGCTTGAGTTATCAAAAAAGTACGGTTTTGTTCCAAAAGTTTGTCGCCCTTACAGACCGCGAACCAAAGGCAAAGTGGAACGATTTAATCGTTATTTGAAGGAAAACTTTGTTACGCCATTGGTGGCGACTTTTCGCGCTCAGAATTTGCAACTTGATGTGGTAAGTGCAAATGGGGCGATTGGTCCTTGGTTAAACAACGTCGCAAACGAGCGAATTCATGCCACGACATTGGTCAAACCTAACGTGCGTTTGGCTGAAGAAAAACAATATTTATTGCCGTTGCCGATTTCAAACCATGTCGCGGAAGCCGTGTTACCAGCAGATAATAATCGTCCAATTCCTGTTGAAAGTATTCAGCATCCGCTAAACATTTATGACCAATTTATGGCGGGGAGTTTCGTATGAGTTTGCAATTATCTCGCATTGAAAGTTACTGCCAAGAATTGAATTTAGTCAGCATTCCGACGAATTGGTCAGACATTGCAAACCGAATTTTGGTGAAAGAAGGGAGTTATGCTGATTTTTTAGAGCAAGTGCTTTTTGATGAATTGGAAGCAAAGAAAACTCGAACTAAAAACACCTTGTTAAAAATGGCAAGTCTTCCGAGTATTAAAACGCTAGACCATTACGATTTTAACTTTGCTTCGGGAACACCAAAAGCTCTCGTCCATGAACTGGCAGGGCTTGGATTTATCGAACGCGCTGAAAACATCGTGTTGTTAGGACCTAGCGGTGTTGGGAAAAGTCACATCGCTATTGCCCTTGCTTATCGTGCCATTATGCAAGGCATTAAAGCCCGCTTTGTGACAGCGGCGGACTTGATGTTGCAACTTCAAGCTGCTCATCAACAAGGGGTTTTAAAGTCGTATTTTCAACGCTCAATTCTCGCACCAAAGTTACTTATCATTGATGAAATTGGTTATTTACCGTTTGGCAGAGAAGAAGCCAATCTCTTTTTCAACGTAGTCGCTAAACGTTATGAAAAAGGAAGCATCATCTTCACGAGCAACTTACCATTCAGTCAATGGGCTAATGCTTTTGCCAATGACCAAACATTAACAGCGGCAATGCTAGACCGACTTCTTCATTATTGTCACATTGTTCAGATCAATAGTTCGGACAGTTTTTTGAAAAGATGAAAGAAATCTAAAAATCAGCGAA
>JBAXMT010000408.1:0-2111 GCA_037134135.1 Methylococcaceae bacterium
CCACCAACGCAGAAAAGGTTTAAATTCGATTTTAATGTTTTTGTTTAGGTTCATTTTGCTATTAAAAAGATAAATTCTCGATTGGTTTTTTCAGCTTCTCTCAGCCATTCATTTGTCCATTTCATTTCAGCCATGACATTTTTCTTATAATCAATTTCAATAGTTTTAATTAGCGTGCCGTGACAATTTAGAATTGAATTTAATTCATTTGCCGTTGCTTTGCCACCCGAACTGTAAGACAACGCAACGTATTTTGCTTTTGCTGATTTAATTAAACGTTCGATGGATTTCACAGCAACAAATCCATCATTATCACGTCTAAAATCTTCAAAAACGGAATTAACCACTTTATCAGAACAATCCGCTCGACGATTCGCCGCGCCAAAAACGATAGGTTTATCGTTCAAAATAATAGTTGTCCACAAATGGTAATAACTGGCGTAACGCACTCGTGACGGGGGCATCTTTTCATTATTTGAACCATAAGGCGGGTCAAAATAAGCCAAATCCACTACCGTATTTTCTAGCGAGTCAAAAACATCACCTTTTAAAACACGATTTTCTTTTTCATTCATCCAAACATTCGGGACTTTTAATTTCATATTTTTATAAGAGCGCGGCGACCAATCTTTTAAATACGAAACATGATGCCCAAGCGAACTATCGACTTCGTCCATTGCTAAAATCAAACTTGTAAGCGCAACGGCTTTATCGATTTCGGACAAATTTAACGTGTCGATTTCATCACGAATCGCATCTAATTTTTGCGTGTTATGGCTTTGCCAAATTTTTTTAGAACCATCAAGTTGAACAGCAGAACCGTTAAAATCTAAACCCCCATAATTTTCAGTGAACCAACCTTCATGACCTTTCACCGCATTCAATTGGTTGATAAGTTCCTGATAATAATTGGGTGACTGTTTATTTTTCAAATAACATTGACCAAAAACATAACTCCATTCGGAAATATCATTGCTAATTACCGTAAAACCACAACGAGAAAAGGCTTGTGATACACGAGTTGTCCCTGCAAATCCGTCAAATATCGTTTCAACTTCGATGTCTTCTAAAAGCGAAAGAATGTAGGGAATCAGTTTTAATTTTGAACCTGTATATTTCACGCCTTGCGTGTTGGGATTGTCGATAATAGCGTTATTAAACAACGACAATGTTTGATTATCCACGAATGCCGCTCTCTTGTTTGAGTCTTAAAATATCTTGCTTGATTTCAGCAAGCGCAATTTCATGACCTTTTGAACTTGAAATGAGGGCGTGTGAAAAAAGGTGAACTAAAATGTGATTGTGCGAGTAATCAATCCAACCGTTGGTAACACTGTTGAAATAAGGCAATGCGTTTTTGGTATTTGTCCAAAGTCCGCGTTGAAGTGCGCTGGCATTCGCACCACCATAGCGAACTTCGCAAATGTATTGATTATTTTTGTCAGAAAAACGATAAACAGGGCGTTTTCGTCCCGAACCTTCGCTTTCTTTTTTAATAGAGACAGTTGCATCTCTGGCAAGTTCAGTATCGAAAACTAAAATGTTGCAACGCTGTTTCTTCTCATCGTAAATCAGCAAAAAAACGTTAATGTCACTGAAGCATGAAAACGCTGCATGATTAAATAAATTTTGAATGTCTTCTTTATTTTCAATCAAACTACTGTGTGTTTCTAGCAATGGATACATTTGGAAATTTTTGTCTGTTAATAATTGTAATGGACCATTTCCATAGGCTTTTAAACTAATTGAGAATTTTTCATTAGTGATTTTATTTTCAACTGTGATGTCTTCTTCTTTTGATTTTGCTCTGAATAAATCTTTGCCAACGTGTATCGATTTGAAATCGTACATGTATTGATTGATGAATTCAGAAATAGCAATTTCAGCTAAATCACCGTGCGTTTTATTACCGATTAAACGCATGGTAAAAATGTTGCTCAACGTCATCGTGATTAACGAGGGATGTTTCTTTATCAAAAGTCCAAATCGTTTTGTGAAATCTTTGTAGGCTTCTTTGCTCAAAATAGTTTCCTTGTAATTATTTCAATAAAAAATCAAAAAGCGGATTCAAATAAACTTTAAATCCGCTTTGAACGTGTTTTAAACGCCAA
>JBAXMT010000409.1:0-2106 GCA_037134135.1 Methylococcaceae bacterium
CGCCAAGCCTTTTCGTTGGACTTACATCGGTAAACCGCTGATGGCTTAATTTAATACCGATAACTTTCGGTTCGATGTAGTAGTAACAAATTTTAAAGAATTAGACATGAGGATTTTCTTTTTCGATGGCTTTACTTTTTCCGATACAAAAAGTGAAAATATATTTTAAATCAATATATTGATGTCAAATAGGTGTGTAATAAGGTTAAAAAGTACAGAAAAATGATTTTTAAGCGGCTGCAACCTGAAAAGCTAATATGATGTCACCGCAATCATTGCCAAGCAAGTTACATCTAAATTGGCAACCGATTCAACTCGGCTTTAATCAATTTCCAATTCGGCAAAAACTGGCTCATTAAGCTATGAAATCGTGCGTTATGCGAAGGTTCAAGTAAATGCGCTAATTCATGCACCACAACATATTCCAAACACACAGGCGGCTTTTTCGCCAGTTCAGAATTAAAGCGCACATTGCCTTGCGTGTAATTACAACTGCCCCAGCGCGTTTTCATTTTCTGCACAAAGAATTTTTTTACCTCAATGCCCATAATTGGCTGCCACTTTTCGAGCAACGGTGGAATGGCTTTTTTCAGCTCGTATCGTAGCCATTCATCAACAACGGCTTGTTTATATTCTTGTGAAGAATTAGCGCGAACGTGCAACAGCATTTCGCTATGACCTAAAACGATTTTTGGCGGCGCATCTTGTTCAATCACTTTGAGTAAATAACGCTGTCCCCAAACGTAATGACTTTCACGCTCAATACAATCGCGTGGTGTTTCGCGTTGTTGATTTTGGAATTTGGTTTGTTTTTGCTTAATCCAGCCTAATTTTGAAATCAAAAAAGTTCGCAATGTTTCTTGATTCATGTGCAGCGGTGCAGAAATTTTGACTTGCCCATTGGGATAAACACTCAAATGAATGTTTTTAATTTTCTTCTGTGTCACATCAACAACGATGTCGTTTAATTTAATCGCGCCAATCATCAGTATTCGGATTGTTGTTTGATAATGGCAAAAATGCGCTCGACTTCGGCAACGTCTTTGAGCAATTCATACAAAGCGAATTGAATTACGCTTTCCTTTGCAGGAACACCACGCCACCCGTGCTTTCTGACTTCTTTGATTTTTTTATCAATCGCCAACGTTAATTCTTCATTTTCATTCAAATTATTATAAAGAGCGCGTTTGCCAGCGGTGTCGATAGTTGGCGAAATGGGATTTGATGGGGAAATGACTTTTTTGGCTAAATCGGCAATTTGCTTTAAATACTCGGCATATTCAATCGCTTTCGCTTTTCGATTGGCAATAATTTCACTGAGCAATTGCGACATTTTTTCAAAATACGCGGGGTCGTTGAGATGTGCTTTGATAATCGTACTGCGGATATTGTTTTCAATCGTTTCAGCAACGGCTTCTTGATTACCTTGCAGACTTTTCGGTAATTTCGAAAGCGCGTCAGCCATGCCCGTTTTGACAATCAATTCCAGCAACGGCAAATCACCAAAAGGCGAAATCACGTTTGTTTCACCTGCTTCGATGTAAGTATCGAGCAAATAACGCATATCCGCTTCATAGGCTTTCAAGTCGATATTTTCACCACTGGCGTTACGAATAATTTCACGCAGTTTTACAAACTCATCGACGTGTTTTTTGATACGTTTAATGTCGGCATCGCTATAACCAGCGGCGGCTAATTCATCAGCAATGTTGGCATAAGCGCGAATTAAGGCGACAGTCGCTTTATAAAGCGCGGTGCGTTTATGTTCGTTTTCGCTTAATTCGTCGGGGTTTTCGCTGTTGCCACAAAAATAACGGATATATTCCAATTCGCCGTGCGGTGGTTCAACGGGTTCACATAACAAAATAATGGCTTCAAGCGCATTGTCCAAGCGTTCTTTGCCTTTTTTCAAACGCGCTTGCAACATCACGTCAGGCGACGCGCCACCCGCGCTGTTATCAAGTTCTGAGCTATAAACCGAAATTGCATTTTCAACTTTGTTGAACAAATCTTTGTAATCGACAATGTAACCAAATTCTTTGTCGTCACCGTCTAAGGATTCAGTCAAAAACAATTTCCCGATTACCTGAGTTGAAATGAGATAAT
>JBAXMT010000410.1:0-2096 GCA_037134135.1 Methylococcaceae bacterium
TCATGCCCTGTTTGAGCTGTGCGGTTTTGGCGCGGCGGGCTTCAAGTTGGCTGATGTCTGCGTCCATGTCGCTGAGAATGGTTGCAATGGCGGTTTGTTCTTCTTTTGATTTTGGAATATCAATGTTGAAGTTCTTGATATGCGGGACTTTTAAACTTGGTTGAATTGCCCCCATCAAAACAGCATGAACCTGTTCTGAAAATCTTTTTGTGAGCGTGTAGTAATAAACAAATTCTGATGAAATTATTGGATTGATTTTTAACGCAATAATGTTTTGTGCAATGCAACCAAACTCTTCAGAAATAAAAGACGTTGAACCCACAGAACCTACAGTAACAACTAAAATATCACCTGCTTTCGGATGTCCATCTCTAAACCAGTTATCAAAAGTTTGTCTATTTACAAATTTCGTTACTGCATTGTAATTTGGAGATTTTCCTTGTTTATAAATGGCGTTGACTTCGATTAGATGATGCCCTTCTTTAACTAACGGTGGAGTTTTTCCCCTGTTATCGATAATTGATGAAATCACATCACCCAACCGCTTAACCTCCCACTCCTCACTAAATCCAGCCAAGCGTTTTTTGCCTGTCAAAAGCTGTTGCATGGTGGCTTGTTTGATGTCGCGCTTTTTGGCGATGAGTTTATCCAATTCGCCCATTAACGCATCTACGTCAGATAACGCGGCGGCGATGGCGATTTGTTCGGGGAGTGGGGGAAGTGGAATTAGTAACGACGCATATTCTTTGCTATTTATTCCAGGCTGACCGCTACGCATGGAATTCATTTTTATCCAATTCCAATAAAAATCAGTTTTAGCGTAAAACTTCAGATATGTCGGAATTAGTTGGTCAGCATCTGGGCTAATTTTTATAAGAAATCCAGCAAATACGAGTTCACCATCTTTTTCATCATAAGCGTAAGATTTACCAACACTTGCACCTGTTCTGGCAAAAACAATGTCGCCACTTTCGAGAATATACGAGTTAGCCATCGAATGATTTACAGAAGTTTTATTTGAATCTATGAAATATCCATCTTCGTTTATATCTGTAATTCGTAAATATGTTGGAAAACGCGAATCAAACGGTACTGACGCGGCGTTGATTCCATAAACGGGAGCATTTTTTAAGCATTTTCCAAGCGGCAAAACCTCCCAATCTTCAGGAATTACGCCGATTTCGGTCTGTTTGTAGCCTGTTTTTAGTTCCATGAAAACCCCATTTTCGCCAAATGCTGATTCACTCTCGCTTCTAATTCTGCAACATTTTGAACGTGCAACGAAACAGGCGTTTCGTAACGTTCGGCTAATTGTTTAATGCGTTGCGTGAGAGCTTGGCTAATTCGATTCATTTCACCATGAAAAGCGGCTTCGAGTGTTGCGAGCCATTTATTTTCAACAACTAAAACTTGAATTTCAGCAACCGTTAATTTTGGATAATGTCCGTACACGTTGGCATCAAGTTCAGATTCAGCGGCTTTGAGAGCTTTTTTCGCATCGGCTTGGTTGTTGTAGAGCGATTGCCAACGATTTAACGCTTCGATTTCGTCTTTGGCTTCTTTGTCGTTCTTGATTTCTTTCAAACGTGCTGAAACAGTGGCTTTGCTGATTTTATCGAGTTCAGAAAATAAACCCTCTTCGCCGCCGTGTTCTTCCTCGAGTTCGGTTAATTGCGCGACGAGGTTTTCAATATCGGCTTCTAAATCGTTAATCGCTTGCTGTTCTTTTTCAAAATAACGCGCAATCACTAGATTTTTCGGCAGCAAATCACACGTCCAACCTTTGTCTTTATTTTTTTCGAGAATGCGCGAAGTTTCCGCTTTCCAACCATCCGCAGAAATTAAATAAACATCGTCTTGCATCGTCGAATCCCAATAATCCATCAAATGCTGATAAACGTCATATTTATCAATCAACGGCTGGTTTTCATAACGGGAAAGCAAATCTTCTGACAGCGTTTCGATAACAGAACGTGGATAACAACCGACTTCGAGAGCTTTTAATAACTCAATGCTATTTGTTTCCCAAGCCTCAAAAACCGCATTCATGCTTTCGATAAACGTGACAAATTCGTGGTGTTCATAAATCGCTGACT
>JBAXMT010000411.1:0-2084 GCA_037134135.1 Methylococcaceae bacterium
TTTTTGACGTCAAAAGTGTCAACTACTTTTAGGCCTTTATGAAGGATGCCAAAATTTTTCATACTTTTCTCCAATTGGATACCCCTTTTAATAATGTTAGGGAAATGATGGGGCGTTTTATCCTTTCCTAAAAATTAAGCACTTCACACAAAATGCCATTCTAATTTTTCTGTATCTTGGGCAACCTAAATACATAAAAGTTCCTACTATGGAATTTTCAACACCCGCTGGGATGATGTAAATTCCTGCGCCCGAACCTAGAAAAGTTTAAATTCAAAGTAGTCTTAAAAAGTATACAATTTAAGACACTTTTAACAACGGTAGAATGCGAGGTTAAAGTGCCTTAAATTATGTCTTATTATTGGTTCTTATAAACTTTTAATTTAAATAAGACATAAAGAGAATCCTTAAGGTCGGCTTATCTCGCATGGTGCAGAAAATATTTGTCCGTGACAACAACTCTCATAATTCAAAGTGCCTTCGTAATTCCTCGCGTACCGTTCCGATTTCTTGTGTCCGTCCGGCATCAGCATCAGCAACGCCTCGCGCAATCGCGGTATCAAGAGTCGCTAAATGTTGCTCAAGGTTCATCCAGCCCCGCAACGCTTCGCGGATAACTTCACTATTGGAACTATAAGCCCCCGTTCCGACCTTTGCGCGGATAATACGCACCATCTCTGGCGGGAGGGTAATGGAAGGTTTTTTCGGCGGTTTGCATAATGCCCCTGCATATTACTGGTAGTAGTTAACTTATTTTATACAACTAAAAAGCAGGGGGGGGCTAGTAAAATTGCTTTGCGTGAGAAAGGGCTTATTAAGGAAGCTGAACAGGTCGTAGAATTTATCAAAAATCTACCGCCCGTGATTTGTTGAAAGAAAAGATGCTGGCTGATCACGTAAGACTGCAAACGGCGTTAGCTACTAAAACGCCGAAGGTTGTTGTTACACAGGGTGATGATTTAACTCTGGTGCGATAGCTTTGTGGGCAGTAGAAAAACACAATATATAGTGCGAAAATAACTCGAAAATGGGTTTCCGTCATGGATACGAAAGAGTAGGGTTCATTTCTGCTCTAAGGGGTTTCTTAAACCATTAGCTGTCAATCGAACCGATTTTTAAGCCTTTTCAGCATATTCATACGCTCATGCAGAATAGCTATAATACGAGGTGGTTTTTTTTCTTGGTGAATATAAAAAATGTAATGATGTTCGCATCTGTTCACCAAGACTTGTGGATAGCGGCTTGATAAAGTGCGGGAATAGGCCGTTCTTTCTGCGATCTCACAGAAACGTTTTTCCAGCAACTCGGCATAATGTAAAGATTGATTTTCGCTCCATTGCGTTAACGTGTAACGTGCAATATCTTTAAGGTCTTCCTGCGCCAGTGTTGTTAATTCGTAAAGCAACAATTACCGCATTTCCTGATGAACTTCTTCGAATATCTGTTTTACCGATTTTTTGACGGCGATATTTTGTGCCTCTGCAATGCGTGGATCAAGGAAAGCTTCAAGCTGGCGTAGGGCTTCGTTTTCATCGGCTGTCGGCAAATCTGGCAAGACACGCTTCAGAACATAATCTTTGATGGTTTGACCACGCAAGGCCGCCACAGATTTTAGCCTTTGATGTTGCTCGTGTGTTACTTCAATGGATAAACGCATTAAGGAGGCCCTCCGATATATAGCTCTATGTACTATCTTAGCATTAAAAACAACATTAGCACAAATGAACATTTGTTGTTTACGTATCACTTTTCAAAATCGATGTCAGCAGTAATCGGCTTGAGTCGGCGTTGAATCTCGATGAATGCAAACTAAATTGTCATAGTCGATGCCAATAGTATTCAAACCAGATGTCAGCACGTCGCAAAAAATGAGTAAATCCAGTTGCATGAGGCAATCAGGTAACCACAGTAAATTCAACGTTTTTTGTGTCGCAAAGATATTGTACGAAAGTACGTATTTTCAATACACTTTTGCGACATTACTTTTTGAGTTTCAGTTTCATCCCCAAAATGACCCGCTGACATTGACTACGGAAATTGTCAATGTAGTTGTCACCTCGACGGTTAAAACTTACGCTACTTTT
>JBAXMT010000412.1:0-2080 GCA_037134135.1 Methylococcaceae bacterium
GATTATTTTGTTACCACTCATAACCAGCAAAAGCACCCACACAAATTATTTTGATTTAAATTTTTAAAGAGCTTTTGTTTTTCGCCTTAGCTGTGTTGCCGTAGCTGAGTTTTAAAATTATAGCGATTTTTTTGAGTTTGTCAAAAGTTTTTCAAATTATTTTTAATTTATTTCTTCGTAAAGTTCAAAGCCTCTAACAAGATTTGTTCATTTGAGTTTGATTTAAAAGCATTTTCACTCAAAAAACGTCGCCACAAACGTGCGCCATATTCTCCATGAAACAGCCCCAAAACGTGCCGACTAATACTATTTAATCGCACATCTTGATTCTGTAATTGCGTCTGAATATAAGGCAATAACGCATCAATAACCTGCTTGCGGGACAAAATCGGCGCATCATCACCAAATAAAATCGTATCTACTTTCGCCAATAAATATGGGTTCTGGTAAACCTCACGCCCCAACATCACACCATCGACGTGATTTAATAGTTCTGATGACTGTTCTAATGTTGTAATTCCACCGTTAATCACAATTTCAAGTTGCGGAAAATCTCGTTTCAATTGAAATACCGTTTCATAACACAACGGCGGTACTTCTCGATTTTCTTTTGGCGACAAACCTTTTAACCATGCCTTTCGTGCATGAATAATGAAAGTTTCACAGCCCGCTTTCGACACCATGTCAATAAATTGCGTTAATTCCTCATAAGAATCACGCTCATCAATTCCAATTCGAGATTTCACCGTGACGGGAATTTTTACCACAGCTTGCATTGCAGCGACACAATCACCAACTAATTCAGGCTCTGCCATTAAGCACGCGCCAAATTTCCCATTCTGAACACGATCACTTGGGCAACCCACGTTTAAATTCACTTCGTCATAACCAGATTCTTCTGCCATTCGCGCACAAATTGCTAAATCATTCGGATTACTGCCGCCCAACTGCAACGCCACTGGATGTTCTTCGGCGTTAAATTGTAAAAATCGCTGTGTATTGCCATGAATCAACGCGCCTGTCGTGACCATTTCTGTGTAAAGCAAAGCATTTTTTGAAAGCAACCGATGAAAATAACGGCAGTGCCGATCTGTCCAATCCAACATCGGCGCAACACAAAAGCGGTGTGAGAGTTTTTTCATCGTGCTAATAAGCCTTGACGAATCGCCTCAACCATTTCCTGCGTAAGAACTTGACGACGATGATCTAATACCACGCCATTCATACGCTGTGCAAACAGTACGGCGGTATGAACATAATCATCAAAAACAGCAACAGGATTATCTAATCCATCAACCTGCATAAAGAATGTCACTCCTGGACAATAAAATAATTCAATGTCTTCGTCTGGAAAAGGACCTGGTTCAACCATGCTTGCCACACCAAAATGAACAAATCGATTTTCATCAACACGTTCAAAAATTTTAGTGCTGCCATATTCCAAACCCAATTCTTCTAGCGCATCAAAAATATCCACCCCATTAAAATCTTCGTCGCCTTTGGTAATAACACTAAATTGAATAATGGCTGCTGAAACTGCTGGACGTGATGTAGGTTCTTCTTTTTTTACTTCTTTATGTTCTGCAATAAATTCAGGTTCAGGTTTTTCATCATCAACTATGCGAGGTGATACAGGTTGGCGTACCTTCATTTGTTGGGTGTACACATTTTTAATTGCTTCCGTTACCGACATCTTTTTTACGGGTGCAACGGTATCTTTTGCTTCTACATGATCATCATCAAATTCATCGTCAAATTCGTCATCATCATCATAAAACTCAAATTCATCTTCATGTGCTTGCTTGTCTTTGATGTACGATGAAATCACCATACCCACAATAATAATCAAACCTGTTGCAATAATTGCAATGCGTAACAATTCTTTATCCATTAATTTTTGCTCGACTTACTGCGTTTTAAAATACCGACGACCATACGGGATAAGCTATAGCAATCCATACCATCGGTTTTGTGATGATCTATTGTAACCTTATTATCAAAAAAATATAAAAACAGAACATCGCCGCAGCAATTCTCATTATGAAAACCGCTCGTGCTGTATAAAGGAAAACCGAGTGAA
>JBAXMT010000413.1:0-2074 GCA_037134135.1 Methylococcaceae bacterium
AGCGCAAACGAGGGTTTTCATTGGCAAATGGACGGGTACATTGAAACAGCGCAGCGATTTAAAGAACAAAACCTTGTTCCGCCAAACGGTTTTAACTGCCGTGGCTCGCTTGAACCGTTTACACATGACGATGCCGGCGAATTAGGCTTGCTCAACAAGGACGAAAACATTGATAGGGAGAAACTAAATCGCTATAACAGCAAAAGGCAAGTTGTGATTGATCGCGGGCTTTACCCCGATGCAGGATTCAAATGACAGAAATGACCCTTCAGCAAATCAACAAGGCAATCCGAGAAGCCAAAAAAGAGCGCGCTGCAATCGTTGCAGCACAAGCCGCATATCTAAAAGCGGTTGAAGATACGCGCAAGGCGGTTGACCTAGCAATGGAAAAGGCACGAAAGGCAAACCAATGAAAATTGAAGACAAAGCGTATTTTGCAGCAGATAAAAATAGCGAAGCATTAAAGCGAGCCCTCGCTGACACTAATTATAATATTTCTGATGTAGTTAAACATAACGAAGAAGATGTAGGAACGCTTGCGGGTAGCGGAAATTTTACTGTAAAAATCGGTATGGGTAGTTATGAGCATTGGTTTTACAAAATTACCCCATCGGGAAAATACAAAAAAAACAGCGTTAGGCTTTCGACTTATTCCAAGCCCGTTGAGGACAAACGGTATTTTGAATTTCAGGACACAAATAAAGAAGCCCTTAAAAAAAAGTTGGCTTCAAATATGAAAAAAGAAATAGAAAATCTTGATAAAACTATTGATAAAAAAGCAAAAGAATTAGAAAATACAGTATGGGGCGATAAATGGACAGGATCACCCGCTCTTGCTGAAAAAGAAAATAAGAAGTTTAAACAACTTTTAGACCTAGGAAATCAATTACGATTTTTAAACTCATTGCTGTTAAACAATGGTATGTCACATGAACTTGTTGAATCATCCCTAAAAAATAGTTTGCTAAAAATGCAAAAAGTAAAGGATTTTTCAATGCCCGTTGAGGACAAAGCGTATTTTGACAAGCGCATTGAAGTTGAAACATGGAAAAGCCCAAAGGGAACAACTCTTATTGCCGGATTAAATCAAGGATCAAGCGGACTATTTCAACCTTTTATTACTGCTACCTATTTGGACGGCGGGCAACAACTAATGACAATGAACCCGCCAAAATTTAAAACTGAAGGCGGCGCAAGAAAATGGTTAAGCGCAGAAATTACAAGGCGCAAAACACCAAATGCCCGCCAAGGCTCTAAGGCTAAGTTTGCTAACCGTGGCGCGTTTGCTGAAGCGTCATCATCGCCGGTACTTGGAAGCCTGTTAGAAAAAAAGGTAATGCCTGAAGGCGGTTGGCGCGCTGTAGAAACCGATGGCGCAGCGTTGGTAATCGCCTTTGAGGATGGCGACATTGCGGGCAACTTTGCTAGGAGAGCATCAGAAAATGGTTATAGTGCAACTGCGCCAATGGCTATGGCGGGACGATTTTGGAATGTAAAGGTGCAAAATGAAAATGTTGAAGTTGAAAAACAATTAAACTTCAAAAAAAAAAACAAGTTTGGTTTTAATACTTGGACAGAAAAAGACACTTTGACACTTAGAGAAATGGCTAACGAAGTGCAAGATTTAAGAACTAACTCTTATGCAAAAAGCATTGCTTGGAATGAACTTGGTTTTATGTGTAATAAAATTTTGGATATTTGTGATAAGGCGTTTGCCGCAAAAGATAGCGATATGATTCAAATTATTAAGTCTAAAATTAAGCAAGTAAAAGACCAAACAAAGAAAACAAAATGAAAAACAACAAAAAGGTTGAAGATAAGTTTTATGGCAAGCGCGTTGTTAAGGGAATCTTTGCGCGGGTAAATATAACCGCACAGATTAACGCGGCAAAACAATTAGGCGTTCAAATGGCTAGAGAAAACAAATCTAGTGAGTATGGAGATTCTAGATGGAACTCATTGCTAAATGAAACCTACAAAATGGTGGGCGGTGAAAATACAGATCAAGGTAGCAATGTGGGTAAACAATTGCGGGCGGCGTGGAAATCTGCAAATGAAAAAGAACAAGGTAGAA
>JBAXMT010000414.1:0-2071 GCA_037134135.1 Methylococcaceae bacterium
GAACTTGCCGCGCAACGTCCACACAGCTCGCACCTCACGACGTTTTATTTGATTATGTCGTTTGCAGGAATGCTCGGCGGAATGTTTAACACGTTTGTTGCGCCATTTATTTTCAATGGCATTTACGAATATCCGCTCATGATTGTGGCGGCATTGTTGTTGCGTCCGAGTTTGAAAAAATTATCGTTGCCCGAAATCGGAATGCAATTGATCGACCCGCTGTTATTGCTGGTAATTGGCGCAGGTATTTATTTCAGTGTTGAAAATTTAATCGGTTATTTCGACGGCATTGTGATTAGCTTGTGTTTGCTCACGATTGCGTTGTATTTCCTACGTCAGCGCGTGATTGCTTATGCGGGATTGATTGGCGTAATTATTATGTCGGCAATGATTGTGCATCACAGCGAAAGTCATACGCTCATGCAAGAACGCACCTTTTTTGGCGTGATGGCGGTGCGTGAAAGCGTTTTGACTGACGAAAAAGGTCAGCCTGAAACCTACCACGAATTATTTCACGGCACGACCAAACACGGCGCACAGCGTTTGATTCCAACCGAAAGCAAAACGCCGCTAACGTATTACAGTCGCCCAAGTCCGATGGGGCAATTGTTTAAAACGTTTGATGCCCAAAATGCGAATTGGAATATCGGCGTGGTGGGTTTAGGTGCAGGCGCGTTGACGTGTTATGCCAAAGCGTCGCAAACGTGGACGCTTTATGAAATCGACCCGTTGGTTGTTGATATTGCAAAAAATCCTGCTTATTTCACTTATTTGAGCCAATGTGCGCCAAATGCCGTTTCAGTTGTGGCGGATGCGCGTTTATCGCTACAACACAACGCCGATGGCAAATTTGATTTACTGATGATGGATGCGTTTAGTTCGGATGCTGTGCCGACGCATTTATTGACACGCGAAGCGATTGAACTGTATTTCAAAAAGCTAAAACCAAATGGCATTTTGGCGTTTCATATTACGAATCGGCATTTACTGTTGAAAAAAGTGGTTTCGATTCATGCCGAAGAAATGCACCTCGCCGCGTTGATTAACGAATTCAAACCGCAAACTGACGCGCCATTGATTGTGGCAACCGATTGGGTGGTTTTGGCGAAAAATCCTGACACCTTAAAACCATTGCAAATCAGTCAAATCGGTTCGTGGCAAAAAATGCCGCTTTATTTTGATATGCCCGCTTGGACGGATGATTTCACAAACATTGTGAGTATTTGGAAATAAACTATCCCAGCACAAAACAAAAACGTTTTCAGTGTATTTTTGGGTACACTGAAAACTCAATTTAAATTATCAAGTGGGAAAAAAATGAAAGCCGAGCAAGAATTATTGCTGGCAGATTTTTTGCCCTATGCTGAGACGGTAAAAATCGAATCAATTCCTGACGATTTGCCACAAATTCGAGATAAAAATGACCAAATGTTTTTAATTCTTGCGGTGGTTGGAGATGCAGAAGTTTTAGTCACAGGTGATGCCGATATTTTACAAATAAAACCAATTTTTCACGCGCCACCGATTATGACGCTGACGGAATTTAAGGATTAGTTGAGTTTGTAATTTTTTGTATTTTTAACAACACAATTGGAGATAAAACCATGCCTCGCGTTGCTTACTTTTTCGGAATATCAATTTATCTGTATATCGACGACCACGGCACACCCCATTGTCACGGTATTTACGGTGATTATGCTGGTTCGTTTTCGATTCAAACTGGCGAAATCATGTCGGGACAAGTCCCCCCACAACAAGCCAAAAAAATTAAAGATTTCATTCTCAGCAACCAAGATGAATTGATGGAAAAGTGGAATGAACTCAGCAACTGATTATCCCGTGAAGCAAATCATTCAAGTTAGAGCTGAACCACCTTATACGCTTTACGTCACAAAAAAAGACGGTCAGGAAATCGAATTGGATTTAACGCCCTTGATTGAAACGCGCGAGGTTTTTTGGCGACTGAAAAATTTCCGTTATTTTCGCAACGTTGGAATTGACCCGCTGGGCGGTTTGTATTGGTCAGAAGGCGAGGATATTTCACCGACTAAAATTTTTCATTATGCAAAAT
>JBAXMT010000415.1:0-2071 GCA_037134135.1 Methylococcaceae bacterium
AGTAATAGTTTCGTTTAATATAGAATCATCTTCTATGAGTAAAATTTTCATTTTTTATTATTCGCTGTTGTGATTGTGCAATTCCAATCTAGGTTCTGTTGATGTTCGATAGAGGCAAAAACATTTTTTGAGAAAATGGGCAGGGAAAATCTAACAGATGCCGAGTGGGACAAGATTTGAGACTTTAGGTTGCCGAAAAGTAACTACTCAGCCTGTATTTGTTATGGTCTAAAAGGCATTTAGTGTCAGATTTAAGTCTCTCGTAACAGGGTAAAATTTTTCCCATTTTACCCGTTGCACTTATGATTTGAATCTGCCGTTTGATCGAACTAAATCATTAACGAATGACAATTTGATCTTCTTCAATTACGAACACACTTTTAGGACGTGGTTCATCGGTACTCCAAAACAAACCGTTCATTTGAATTTCTACACCATGATGAACGGCTAAGTCAGCATTGATGCTAATGTCATCGAATGCTTTTGAATCAATCGATAATTTCAATGATTCTGCCCTATATTTTTCAGCATTCGCAAGCCGTTTTGAGAGTGTCCTTTTTAATTTTGGCAACATCCATTGCTTGTTTTCCTTTGGATTACTGTGAATGTGTTCGATGATTTGGTTAAGTTTTTCCTGGTCATCTTCATTAGCAACAAGCAATCCTTTTAATTCAAAAATTCGCTGACGCATTTGCTGGCTAAGTCCCGCTTTAACATAGGTACGAATGCCATTTTCTGCGCCTAAAATAGAAGTGTAAATTTTCATACCGTACACACTGCCACCAATAATAGCCGATTTCTGCCGCGCTGTTTTTCCCACCACAACATTCGAATGTGTTAAGAGATGACTATGTAACGAATACTGGTCAACAACAATATCCCCTTTTGCTTGGATAGCTGCATTTTCGATAAATCCAACACGAACCTTACCGTTTGACGTTAATTTGGCAACACTGGTACCTTTTTTTTCTTTATCCGAGAGCTTATAACCTTGAACGCCGCATTCAACACTAATGTCGCCGTTTGCTTGCAGTTTGCTATTTCCTGTTACGCTGCCTTTCACAATTAAATGTCCACCACATTCAATCTGTGCATCAACCACGTTCCCAGAAATATGAACATCGGTTAGTGCATAAACAAGCATTCCATTCACAACATCCCCCTCAACAATAACGGCACCATCAAAACGAATATTCCCTGTTTTAAAATTCACAGAATTCACATTAAAAACAGGCATCACCATTATGGTGTGAGGTAACACAATAGGCGTACCAGTAATGGCTGCAATTAACTGATCTTCATTTTTTGGATCAATACAAACGCCTGACCGCGTGGAAGAAAAAGGGGTATCTTTGCCGTGGTACGGTCTAATTTCATGCCCTGTAACGGTTCGACCACTAATGCCAGGAACTGGGGGGATGCGACGCATAACAACATCTCCCTTTTTGGCAGTCAAAATGTCGCCCAGCTCCCGATAATCAGCAATTCCTCGGTCGTTGACGTGAGGTTTGCGTTCTTCTTTTTCTGGAATGCAATTCTCAAATTTTGCATCGATACCAGAAATTGGACGTGTACCTTCTGCAATCACAAAGCTAATAGCCTGTTGACGCATTAAAATCATCTCGATTTCATCATCTTCGATGAGTCCATGCACAACGCCATTCAGTTTGAGTAAATTTTTAATTTTTTCAGGCGTGACAGACTCACCACCAAAGTTGGGCGAAAGTGTTGCGACAACTCGCATCCGATCTTCGGTAATGAGAATATGGCAGTCAGCATCCCTTTTTTCACCAACTTCAATCGAAAAAGATCCACCTGTATCTTTGTAACGTGGAATCAACTCGAATAAAACATATTCGTTAATGAGCAGATGCCCTAATTCATGAGCCTCCAAAACGTTCCTAATTAGTCGTGGACTTAGGCGTACTTCTTTACTACTCGGTACAAAATCAACAAATAATTGATTAGTATCTTCGTCAAATCTAAAGGTTAGCCCACTATCGTTAAGATTATTTTCTTGCATAAAAAGCCCTATCATTTTTGTATCTAAATTTAAAACATTGAATCCGCT
>JBAXMT010000416.1:0-2069 GCA_037134135.1 Methylococcaceae bacterium
GGATAAAGAAATATTGAAATTCACAAATGTTATAAAAATTCTTGCCGTGGTGATTTGCTACGCTTTAATGGCTCACTTCACGCATTTATACGGCACCGAAAATGGCGTTGTCGGTGTGATTCGTCCCATGACGGGTTTTGGATTGGCGACGGTATTACTGGGCGGAAGACATTATTTATCAGCGGTATTTTTGGGTTCATTTTTAATCAACCTATTGACGTTAAATAATCCTGTTGCCGCTTTCGCCATTGCAACGGGCAGCATGTTAGAAGTCAGTGTCATCAGCAGCGTGCTAAAACGTGACAGTAGTTTTAATTTTGCATTCACTAAATTCCACGATTTTATTTTTCTCCTAAAAATGACCTTTAGCGGTTGTATTATTGCGTCTGCCATAGGCACGACTACGCTTTATACAATCGGTTTTTTAGTGTCAGAAGAAATTACAAAAAATTTACTACATTGGTGGATGGGCGATGTGTTGGGTATTTTGTTAATCACGCCTTTTGTTTTGGTCGTGAACGCTTACAAAGTGAATCCCAATCATCCGCAGCACAATCCCGTTAAAAAAATCGCGTTAATTTTACTGGCGGCGTTTATCGGTCAAGTAGTCTTTCTTGGCGGGTTTCATGAAATTTTAGGCTCCGTGGCGAAGGTTTATTGGTTGTTTCCGTTACTGATTTTGGGTAGACCACACTTAGGGGTGCGCGGCGTAACCTTCATTTTATTACTCATTGGAACCCAAGCCTTAATCGGTGTCGTTCAACACGTTGGTTTTTTTGCGGATGATTTAGAACAAACGCCATTGCTCGGTTATTGGTGTTACATGATTTCGTTGTCGATAGTTGCCATGTCAGCGGTTACGCATTTAGACGAACAAAATCACAAACTTTTAACCATTCAAGAGCAATTGAATTACAGTGTGTACGAATTGCACTATTACAAATTTGCTTTAGATCAACACTCGATTATCGGTATAACCGATATTCAAGGCGTTATTACTTATGTCAATCCCAAGTTTTGTGAAATAAGCGGTTATCAAAAAGACGAATTATTAGGCAAAAATCATCGAATCATCAATTCAGGCGTACATTCTAAAGAATTTTTTGAAGCGTTATACCAGTGCATAATGGATGGAGAAACTTGGCGGGGCGACATTTGTAATCGGGCTAAAGATGGTCATCTTTATTGGGTTGCAACGACGGTAGTGCCGTTTCTAAACCAAGACAGAAAACCAACGCAATACATTAGCATTCGCACCGATATTACCGAGCGAAAAAAGAATGAGGAAATGATTCATCAATTGGCGTTTTACGATGCTTTAACGCAATTGGCGAATCGGCGTTTGCTGATTGACCGATTAGAACGCGCCATCATTACTAGCGAACGCACCAAAGAATATGGCGCGTTGATGTTTTTAGATTTGGATAAATTTAAATCACTTAATGATACATTCGGACACCACGCGGGGGATGCGTTATTGATTGAGGTCGCGCAACGCTTAAATCATTGTGTGCGAAAAATGGACACGGTGGCGCGTTTCGGTGGTGATGAATTTGTGGTGTTATTGAATGAATTAGGTACGGATGGCGTTGAAGCGAAAAAAACGGCGTGGGCGATTGCTGAAAAAATTCGCCGGACTTTAGAACAGCCTTATCAATTAAACGTGGTTGGCGAAATAATTGAACATCAATGCACCTCTAGTATTGGAGTGGTGGATTTCATCGGCGCGACAAAAAGTCAGGATGACCTATTAAAACAAGCCGATGATGCCATGTATCAAGCGAAAAAAAGCGGGCGTAATGCTATCCATTTTTTCGAGATTTGAACGTTTGCAACGCAAATTGTAAATCCTGCCACGCTTTCCGTTTTTCAATCAACGAGCGCAACAAATACGACGGATGATAAATAGCAATCAGCGGGATATTTTCAACGTAATGCACTTCGCCGCGTAATTTCCCAATTGTTTCGCGTGAATCTAACAACGTTTGCGCGGCAATTCGTCCGACCGCGATAATCATTTTCGGCTGAATTAAGGCGATTTGTCGGCGTAAATAATCACGGCATTTTTT
>JBAXMT010000417.1:0-2065 GCA_037134135.1 Methylococcaceae bacterium
TATTCGTCCAGCCACCACCGCCACCAGCCTCACGAATCTTAATCTTAACGGCATCAAGCTGTTGCTTTACGGGGTGATTGTTCAGTTTTTCACTAACTAACCCCGCTGTTTTGCTTGGATGCCCTGTAATCTTACGCATCATTTCCTGTGCGCCTGTTGAATCACCCGCTGCGTTAGAATTGATTTTGTGCGCTTCGTCAAAAATCACTAAATCCCAATCACGGCGCATTAAACTTTCGTTTTGGTAAAAATTGGCATAACTGGTAATTGCTATTCCTTCGCCACCATTATCGGTAATGCCTTCAAGAGCCTTGATTTTTAGGTGCATATTTTCAGCCGATTCAATGAAATCGGCGGCGATTTTGTCACCAGGTACAACAATCAAAATACTTTGCTTGCCTTGTTTTGCAAACCGTTTAATTGCGCCTAATGCGGTATAGGTCTTGCCCGTACCAGTTCCATTGGTAATCATCATGCCGTGTGCTGTTTCAAAACGTGCTTCTATTTTGACAATATCATCCTGTTGTTCAGGTAGCAAAAACGGCAACGTAGCGCGGATATTACCTTCACCTTTGGCGTAGGCAATAGCTTCAGCGTCATCTTGTAATTGCTTTTTTTGTTCGCGGCTTAGTTTTTCAGTTTCTCTAACAGTTGCGTCAAGCTCGCTATTTCGCTGTCTGTCATCAGGTATTCCTTGTCCGCCATCATCACTGCTTCCTGCACTGTCTGAATGTCGGGAATTATCCCCAAGTTCTCCGTTTCTGCCATCCACGCTTGAATCGCTCGGTATTCCAACAGAATTGGGGCGAATCTCTGGTAAGCCAATATCACTTTGTTGGGGAAGTTCCGCGCTGCCAGTTGGTTCGCCTGTAATTCCTGATTCTGTTCCATTTGTTCCTCGGTCATTGAGAACAGTTCCATCACTTTGCGAGTTCTCATTTCGGGGCGTTTCGCTATCTGATTCCAAATCGACATTGGTAGTTCGTGCATTTTCTGATTCCTGTGTTGTTTGTTGTTCTAACCACTGCTCGCGCAATTCTTTTTTGCCGCGTGTTTCGGTAAATAAATCAATAAAACCGCCTTTTCTTACCGCGCCTTTTACTTCCTGTTGTTCGCCATATTGACGTTTTAGCGCGTCATTCGCAGCTTTCAATACATCATTTAGGCTAATCGGTTCACTATCGCCGAATAGGCTTAAACTTTGCTTGCTTTCAAGCTCCTTATTAACAAACGATGCCATTTCTTTAAATGCTACGCTTAATCGTCCGCTGGAAATGCTATTTTCTTTAATGAATAATGCCATTGCGCCAACAGTTGCATCGATACCGTTGCCAAACAAATCGCCTTGATTTAAAAATTCTTCAACTAATAATCCTTTGTTTTTAGCATCTACGATGATGTTGGTTACTTTGATAATGGTATCAATCGCTTCTTGGTCTAACGATAATTCAATGCTATCAGTGAGTTTCGCGCTGATATGGTCGGCTTGTTTTTCTTTTAAGCGTTTGGCTCTAACAAAATCAGGCGCGGCAGAATTTAGCGCAGTAATAATGTTTTTGATTTCAGGTTTTGAATCATCCGCCATCATTTCAAGCAAGCGGTCATCACTGTAAGCGCGGGCAAAAATAGCCGCTTGCAAACGGTCAAAAAGTTGTTTGGTCGGTTCGCCGCTGGTTGTTGAGTATTGTGCGGCTTCGGCATCACCTAATGATTGCAAAAATCCTAAAACAAATGGGCGGTTTTGTACTGAATTCAAATCACCGTCAATCATCTTGCTAATCAGTGCGTCGTCTAAGCGGTTGGCATCACTACGCGCTTTTTCAGTTGCGGACATTGCTAATTTATCATCGCCATTCGCATCGACTGCAAAGGCAACGCGATCTAATTTGCTTTTACGAACTCGCACTAAAACAGGTTTTTTCATAGCTTCGACTTTGCTTTGACTAATTCCAAAACTTGCGGCTTCTTCAATTAACCATTCACGATATTCTTCCGCCGTGCCAATACGATACGCTTCAATAATTGCCATTGTGCGACCATTGCCAGATTCAACAACGCGGTCTTT
>JBAXMT010000418.1:0-2061 GCA_037134135.1 Methylococcaceae bacterium
TTTTTCTCGCACAAGAACAAAGTGTAAAAAGTGATGCAACCTATAACGAATGGGTACGAGCGGCTTGCCGTCCTGAAGAATGCGGCGATGAACTTTTTTCGCATATTTGGTCAAAGGTCAACGCGCATCTTGGTACGTCTGCCAGTTCATTTCCTGAATTAGTTGAACAAATGGGCATTGCGCGGTTTGGTCATCGTCCGCGTGTAGCCGATGTTTTTAGTGGTAGTGGACAAATTCCTTTTGAAGCGGCGCGTTTGGGTTGTGATGTTTATGCGTCCGACTTAAATCCTATAGCGTGTATGTTGACGTGGGGCGGTTTTAACATCGTTGGCGCAAGTCCAGAAAAACGCATTGAAATCGACAACGCACAAAAAGAACTCGCTCAAAAAGTACAAACCGAGATTGATGCGTTAGGCGTTGAAACCGATGGCAAAGGTTGGCGAGCAAAAGTCTTTTTATATTGCGTTGAAGTTGTTTGTCCTGAAAGCGGTTGGAAAGTGCCGTTATTACCGACCTTAATTATCAGCAAAGGTTATAAAGTCATCGCAAAATTAGTTCCCGTTCCCGCTGAAAAACGTTATGACGTTGAAGTGGTTTATGTTGAAGCCGATGCAGAAGTTGAAGCCGCAAAAATCGGTACGGTTCAAGAGGGCAATTTGGTTCATTCGCCAGACGGTCAAACCGTTTATCGTGTCAGCATTAACACCATTCGTGGTGATTACAAAGACGGCAAAGAAAATAAAAACCGTCTGCGATTATGGGAAAAATCCGATTTTATTCCGCGCCCAGATGATATTTTTCAAGAGCGGCTTTATTGCGTGCAATGGATGAAGCAAAAGCAAGACGGTAAAAAATTTGATTATGAATTCCGCACCGTTACAGCTGATGATTTAAAACGTGAAAAAATCGTTATTGATTACGTTCAAACGCATTTAGCCGATTGGCAAGAAAAAGGTTTTTTACCTGATATGGTTATTGAAAAAGGTGATGAAACAGAACGTCTTTATCGTGAACGAGGCTGGACGCAGTGGCATCATTTGTTTAATGCGCGGCAGTTGCTATTCGTTGGGCTATCAAATCAATCTCAAATTGCTGTCAATAAATTTGCGATTACTGCGCTTGTAGATAGATGTTCACGTTTATGTAGATGGGATAACAGTGCGTACAAAGGTGGCGGAGGAAACTCTGCAAACGTATTTGATAATCAAGCATTAAATACTGTTTGGAATTATGGATGTAGAAGTTTTTTATATGTTGCCGATTATATTCAACCAAATTTCAAATCATTTTCTGTCATATCAAAAACAACTGTTAATTCTCACACCGCTTCAAACCTAGAAAAAGAAAACGATATTTACATCACCGACCCGCCTTATGGCGACGCGGTGAAATATGAAGAAATCACCGAATTTTTCATTGCGTGGTTGCGTAAAAATCCACCTGCTGAATTTGCTCATTGGACATGGGATAGTCGCCGTTCACTTGCGATAAAAGGCGAAGATGAAGGTTTCCGTCAGGGCATGGTTGCTGCGTATCGCAAAATGACAGAAAAAATGCCCAACAATGGCATACAAGTGTTGATGTTCACGCATCAAAGCGGTTCGATTTGGGCAGATATGGCAAACATCATTTGGGCGAGTGGTTTGCAAGTAACCGCCGCGTGGTATGTGGTCACAGAAACCGATTCGGCATTGCGTCAAGGGGCGAATGTCACGGGAACGATTATGCTGGTACTTCGCAAACGTCACAAAGAATTAGAAACCTTTCGTGATGATTTAGGCTGGGAAATTGAAGAAGCGGTCAAAGCCCAAGTTGAATCGCTAGTGGGTTTAGATAAATCGGTCAGAGCGAATAATTCAGAAGGACTTTATAACGATGCGGATTTACAAATGGCGGGTTATGCGGCGGCGTTAAAAGTGCTGACGGCTTACTCGAACATTGACGGTAAAAACATGATGACCGAAGCCGAAGCTCCGCGTCAAACCCGTACTGAGCAAGGTCGAAGTAAAGGCAAGAAAACGTTTGTTGATGAATTGATTGATTTTGCGGTGTTAACGGCGG
>JBAXMT010000419.1:0-2048 GCA_037134135.1 Methylococcaceae bacterium
GGAGCGTCTACTACATTCCCACACGCTGCGTGGGAATGAGAGGGGAATTTTATTTTTCGTCATCCACTTTAGACAATCCGTCTAATGACCAATTTTCAAAATCTTTACCGCCACTTATATCATCACCGTTTTTATAACTAATTCGGCACACATATTTATGTTTTTTAGGGGCTGAATTTTCGTGTGTAACATCTGCTTCTGCGCTAACTACATATTCATAATTGCCTAAACTCCACGCATTCAAAGGTTTTTCTGGCAACGTCACCGTCGTTTTTGGATCTAAATCTGCTTTGAGATGTGTATTGCAATGTTGGAACGCAAACTGTGTCATTTCATTCGATTGCGTAATCATGCTGCCTTGATCTTTGCTTTCGATTAAAAATAAATCAGACTTTGCAGCTTCTTTTGCCATTGGAATCAATAATTCACGTTGAAAAACTACTAAAGCAATTACCGCTGCAAATAATGCAAAAATTTTTTTCTTGCTCATTTTGTTCATAGGTCACAATTTTAAGAAGGTTAAGTGAGGCGCGAATTGTAGCACAATAAAAATTGCACATTAACGCACTGTCATCTAGGTTTATGGACGTGTTAACAACGCACTTTCAATAATTCCAAAATCTGCTATCTTTGCATCATTCTTTATTTTTCACTGGTTACACATGACTTCATTTTCTTCTATTTCTGTTATCGCACCCGCACGGCTACACATGGGTTTTTTAGATTTGAGTGGCGCGTTAGGACGGCATTTTGGCAGCATCGGTGTGGCATTGAGTGAACCTGTGACGAAATTAGTAATCACTTCTGCGAAAGAAAAAATTGTCACAAATAAACGTGCCGAAAAATGTTTAATCGCTTTTTGCGAAACCTTTAACGTTTCCACAAATGTTCAAATTGAAGTTATCGAAGCCATTCCCGAACACGTTGGATTGGGTTCTGGTACACAAATGGCATTGGCTGTCGGCGCAGGTTTAAATGCGTTTTACGATTTAGGTTTAAGCGTGCGAGATATTGCCGCCACGATGGATCGCGGTTTGCGTTCTGGCATTGGCATTGGTGTTTTTGAACAAGGCGGTTTTGTGGTTGATGGTGGACGCGGTGAAAACACAATTACACCACCGATGTTGGCGCATTTTGATATTCCAGAAACGTGGCGATTCATTTTAGTTCTCGACCAACGCGGACAAGGATTACACGGTCAACAAGAAACCCAAGCCTTCAAAAACTTACCACCATTTCCAAGATGCGAAGCTGAACGATTAAGTTATTTGTTATTGATGCAAGCGTTGCCTGCGATTGCTGAAAATAATTTAGGGCGTTTTGGTGAAGTGATTACAGAATTACAACGTACCGTTGGCGAACATTTTTCACCCGCACAGGGCGGTGTATTCACTAGCATTGACGTTGCCGCAGCGATGAATTTTTTGACAACAAATGGGGCGGTTGCGATTGGACAAACATCATGGGGACCCACTGGATTTTGTTTGATTGAAGGCGATGAAACTGCGGAAAAGCTCGTTGAACAAGCCAAAATAATTTTTGCTGAAACACCGTTGCAATTTAAAGTTGTAAGTGCAAGAAATCGTGGTGGTGAAGTGGTAGTTAATTTTTAAACGTGTAATTTTTCAAACCAAGTGAATTCAACCATTTTTCGCCATCTTTTTCTTTCAGCATCGCAATGGTCGCTGCGCTTCCCGCAACAACACACAAATCTGCCACCACGCTGACCGCTGCTAAATATCGAACGGGATAACCTGTTTTTGGATTCAGAATATGCCCGTAACGCACGCCATCGATAACGATACACCGCTCGTAATCGCCACTGCTCGCTAATGCACCATTTTTTAGTTTCAACGTTTTCCAAACTTTGGTTTTATCACGCGGATGTTGAATGCCAACGCGCCACGGTTTTCCATCGGAATGTGCGCCGATAATTTTTATATCGCCACCCAAATTTACAATTCCGTGTGAAATTCCCGCATTTAAACACAACGTTGCCGCTCTATCTGCCGCGTATTCTTTAACGATGCCACCGAAATCGATTTCCA
>JBAXMT010000420.1:0-2032 GCA_037134135.1 Methylococcaceae bacterium
TTCTAACCCCTTGATTTTCAACTAGCGAATTTAGCTCTTAATTCGCATTAAAGTATTCGTCAGTCATTTAACACGCTCTTTTAATTGAATTTATTTAAACGTTGTTTAATTGCATTATTGATTCTATACGGAATAGATTCGACGATTTCTACATTGTGTGGTATTTCATTTTCAATAAAAAAGCCATCTTGGGTTTTGATTAAAAACGATTTGATTGAGCCTCGTTTTTTCGCGGCTATGCTTAATAAACAAGCTGCTTCTGTAAGCGATTCATTTTTTTTCTGCATTCGAACTAAAACAGGCGTTCCAAGATATTGTGTTTTAAGAATTGCATCAATGCCTTTATTTCTGTGAACAGGTTGTAATTCAATACCCTTCAGTAATTTAAGTGCGTCCTCATCAGCGGTACTGTAGGACTGTCTACCTTTTTTTAGTAATTCAGATTCCGTTTTAATCGGTGATTCTAATCGTTGTTTCGATAACGCCACAGCATCTGCTGATTCATCAATGCCAATATAACGACGATGATTTAATTTCGCCGCGACCAAAGTTGTACCACTGCCACAAAAAGGATCTAGCACAATATCGCCTTCATTTGAGGCAATCGCTAAAACACGCTCTAACAAAGCAATCGGTTTTTGCGTGGGATAACCAACACGTTCTTTTGCTTTTGGATTCAAATAGGGAATATCCCAAACATCACTGAGTGGTACACCATTTTTAGCATTATCTAAAATAATTTCTCCTGTTTCGTTTCGTGCATAAACGGATTTACCTTGTTTATTACGAATTCGTTTTTGCAAAATTTGGTCTATATTTGTCGATTCGGAATAATCGGTGTAAAGCGTATTAAATTTAAAATCGTCAGTTTTAGAATAAAAATAAAGCGTTTGATGTGATGCTAATAATCCTTTTTTGGCATTTGACCAACGTTTATATGTCCAAATAATTTCAGAGCGAAATTGCCCCGCACCAAAAATCGAGTCTAAAATCATCCTGATAATATGGGTTGCATTTTTATCACAGTGAACAAATAAACTACCTGTATTCGATAACACACGTTTTAACTCTGTTAAGCGGACAAATAAAAATTCGGTGTATTCTTTATGGCACGACCATAAATCGTTATACGAAAAGGTTTTAGTTCCATCGCGTGTAGTGAGTTGTTGCGTTTTTTGAGTAAAAAATGGCGGGTCAAGATAAATCAAATCAATCGAATTCTCTGGCATCATTGCAACAATATCTAAACAATCGCCATGAATGACAGAATCAAGTTTATTCATTTTGATTTGCCTGATTTTCGAGTGCAATTCTTTCTAAAATACCTTTAAGGTTAATTCTCGTGCGCTCAAAAATGTAATCCCACGCACTATCCCCGTAATGATATTCGCCCCCAATTCCATGATAAAGCGTCTCCAATGTTTTTTGAATGCTGATTGCTTGTTTGCGATTTGGATAATAAAACATCACGCGGATTGGCTTATAACCTGCGTCATAAATCGCTTTTATGCGAGTATGTTCTTTCGTAATGTGGTCGCCATCAGTGGTTGCATCACGCCATTTAATTTCAATTGCGTTATTACCTTCTAAGCAATCAATTTCAAATGTTTTGGGGCGTGTGCCTAATGTATTTGGAATTTTAGTGGTTGCGGATTCGGGAAATTGATGAAGAAAACATAATTTTGTCACTTCCTCTAAAAATGAACCTGCATATTTATACAAAAAACGTCCTTTGTTTTGGTATAAATCAATCAATTGACCTTCTTTGAGCGAAACTCCTAAAACTTGGTAAATCAAAAAATGTGAACAATCATCTGATTCCATTTCAATTGCTCGTTCGTCCATTCGTAGTTTTAAATCTGCGGCGTATTTTGCGGCGCAGGATTTTATTTTTTCTTCTATATTCATAAAAGTAAGTTTTGTAATTATTTAGAATTGAGAGAAAGTGAGCGAAATTTTCAAATCTCGCTCACATTATTTAAAACCTACTTCGTCAACAAATAATCCAACCAAAGATTAGACAATTTTTCCT
>JBAXMT010000421.1:0-2012 GCA_037134135.1 Methylococcaceae bacterium
GGTTTATAAAAAAACTGCGCCTGTAAATTGGTGTCCGCACGATATGACCGTTTTAGCGAACGAACAAGTGATTGACGGTTGTTGCTGGCGTTGTGATACCAAAGTTGAACGCAAAGAAATCGCGCAATGGTTTTTGAAAATCACCGCTTACGCTGACGAATTATTGCAATCGCTCGAAACGCTCGACGGCTGGCCAGAACAAGTTAAAACCATGCAAGCGAATTGGATTGGGCGTTCGGAAGGCGTGGAAATGGATTTCGCTGTGCCGAATGAAAATCCTGTCCGCATTTACACCACGCGCCCTGATACCTTGATGGGCGTGACGTATTTAGCCGTTGCCGCTGAACATCCGCTCGCGTTAAAAGCCGCTGAAACAAATACCTATATTCGCGCGTTCATCGAAGATTGCAAAACGATGGAAACCTCCGAAGCCGCAATGGAAACCATGGAAAAACGCGGTATCAATTCGGGCATCACGGCGATTCATCCGATTACAGGCGAAAGCGTCCCCGTTTGGATTGCGAATTTCGTTTTGATGGGTTACGGCACAGGTGCGGTGATGTCAGTTCCCGCGCATGACCAACGTGATTTTGAATTTGCGAAAAAGTACGGCATTGCGATTAAACAAGTGATTTTTTCTGCAAAAGATGAAAATGATGATTGCACCGAACAAGCCTTCACACAAAAAGGCGTGTTAAAAAATTCAGGCGCATTCGATGGTTTAACCTCGCAAGAAGCGTTTGCCAAAATCGCCGAAACCTTAGAAGTCGAAAACAAAGGCATTCGCAAAGTGAATTTCCGTTTGCGTGATTGGGGCGTGTCACGGCAACGTTATTGGGGCGCACCAATTCCTGTGATTTATTGTGACGATTGCGGCACTGTTCCTGTCCCTGAAAGCGATTTGCCTGTGCAATTGCCGCGCGATGTGATTTTAGATGGTTCGCAATCACCACTCGTCGCACATCCCACTTTTTCACACGTTGATTGTCCAAAATGCGGCAAAGCTGCAAAACGTGAAACCGATACGTTCGACACGTTTATGGAATCGTCGTGGTATTTCGCGCGTTTTGCAAGTCAGCCAAGTGATTCGATGCTCGGCGAAAGCGCGAAACATTGGTTGCCTGTAGACCATTACATCGGCGGCATCGAACACGCGATTTTACATTTGTTGTATGCACGTTTTTATACCAAATTGTTGCGTGACGAAGGTTTAGTAGTTTGTGATGAACCGTTCAAAAAATTACTCACGCAAGGCATGGTGTTAATGGACGGCAGTAAAATGTCAAAATCCAAAGGCAACACCGTTGACCCGCAAGAACTTATTGAAAAATACGGCGCAGACACCGTGCGTTTATTCATCATGTTTGCCGCACCGCCAGAACAATCGCTCGAATGGTCAGCGGACGGCGTAGAAGGCGCGTCGCGCTTTTTGAAACGTTTGTGGCGACAAGTGTTTTTGCATTCAGAACAAACTCAAGGCGAAAAATTCAAACTTCAAGGCGATTTAACCGACGAACAACAAACCGTGCGTCGTCAATTGCATCAAACGATTCAAAAAGTCACGCACGACATGGGCGTTCGGACGATTTTTAATACTGCGATTGCAGCAAATATGGAATTGCTCAACACGTTATCGAAATTCACCGATGAATCAAATAACAGCAAAGCTATTCGTCAAGAAATTTTAGAAGCGATTACGTTGATGTTGTCGCCGATTGTGCCGCATATTTGTGACCAGTTGTGGCGCGAATTAGGACATGACAACGCGATTGTTTCCGAAAAATGGCTCACCGTTGACGAAAGCGCGTTAGTGCAGAATTCGTTAGATTTAATGGTGCAAGTGAATGGAAAATTGCGCGGCAAAATTTCTGTTTCAGCAACGACCTCAAATGCGGATATTGAAACAGCAGCGTTGAATGATGCAACTGTGTTGAAATTTATCGACGGTTCACCTGTGAAAAAAGTGATTATTGTTGCGGGAAAACTTGTAAATATCGTAATTTAAATTCAAG
>JBAXMT010000422.1:0-1998 GCA_037134135.1 Methylococcaceae bacterium
GCAATTTAAAAAGCAATCAACTCACAGGAAATTATTCAGTTTCCGAACCTGCGCCCGTTGTGATTGAAACGCCCAAACCCGTTGAAACCAAACCCACAACCACAAAAGGCGAAGTTGAAACTTTCAAAAGCGGCGATAAAACCTTCAGCTACACCAAAATTGCCAACGACGGTTCAGCATTGCTAAAAACCGCCAAACTCGGTACAGGCGCAAAAGATTGGGCTTGCACCAAAGACAACAAAACAGGCTTGATTTGGGAAGTGAAAACGACGGACGGTGGTTTGCGAGATATGAAAAATTTTTACACCAATTACACCGAAGATTATCCAAAATGTGATTGGACAGATTGTGAAAAAGATTGGAAAGGAAAACTCGGCGACAGTACCAACACCGATGGCTTTGTGAAAGCAGTCAACAAACAAAGTTTGTGCGGCAACAGTGATTGGCGGTTGCCTGAAAATGAAGAATTACGCAGTTTGGTTGTTTGTTCAGATGGTAAATACACCAATTTGGGCAAAGATGAAGCGGGTTATATTTGTACAAGTAATTCAAATAATGAGACTACTGAATTTCCAACGATTAACAAAACTTATTTTCCAAATACACAAGCCGATTGGTTTTGGTCTTCTTCGCCTAGTGCTGACTATAGTTACGGTGCGTGGTATGTCACGACGACTTACGGCTATTCTTACTACGTCAATAAGTACGGTAACTATAATGTTCGGTTGGTGCGTGGGTGACAGTGCTTTTTCCTTTTGTTTGCTTTTGATTTTTACCTTCGCATTTTGTTGTTTCCAAAGGGAGCTAAACCATGAACAGAAAAAAATTACCGATTGGGATTCAAACGTTTTCGGAAATTCGCACCGAAGGTTATTACTACGCCGATAAAACGGATTTTTGTTACAAACTCGCGCAGGGGAAATACTATTTTCTCTCGCGTCCGCGCCGTTTTGGAAAAAGTTTGCTTATTGACACGCTGGGCGAATTATTTGCTGGGAATCAAACGCTGTTTGAAGGTTTGTATATTTACGAGCGTTGGGATTGGAGCGTTAAATATCCTGTGATTCGGATTAGTTTTGGAGGTGGTGTTGTTCGAGATTTAGCAGATTTGCAAAATAAAATTCAAGAACAACTGCGAATCAATCAAGAAAATTTGCAACTAACGTGCAGTGAAAAAACCGCTTCTGTTTGTTTTGCTGAATTAGTCCGTTTTTTACACGAAAAAACAGGTCAGCGCGTGGTGATTCTCGTAGATGAATACGACAAACCGATTTTGGATAATTTGCACAAACCTGAGATTGCGCGAGAAATGCGGGACGAACTGAGAAATCTTTACTCCGTGATTAAGGATAGTGACGCGCACGTTAAATTTGCGATGCTCACAGGCGTTTCAAAGTTTAGCAAAGTGAGTTTGTTTTCAGGCTTAAACAACCTGCGTGATATTACGATTAACCGAGAATTTTCGGCGATTTGTGGCTACTCCGACGAAGACATTGACACGATTTTTGCGCCTGAAATCGGTGAATTAGACCGTGAGCAAATTCGCTATTGGTATAACGGTTACAACTGGACAGGAACGAGCGTTTATAACCCGTTTGACGTGTTATTACTTTTCCAAGACCGCTTATTCAAAGCACATTGGTTTGAAACAGGTTCATCGACTTTTTTGATTGATTTGCTGGCGCAGCGTGGTTTTTTTACGCCCGATTTAGCCTTGAAACAAACGGATGCCGATTTACTTTCAACGTTTGATGTTGAACTCATCAGCAATGAAGCTCTGCTTTTTCAAACGGGATATTTAACGATTGCTTGCGTCGAAGAACCGTTGCCAAATTATTGGATTTACGTTTTAGGTTATCCCAATTACGAAGTCAGAACGGCGTTAAATGGTGCATTGCTTTCGGCGTTTGGATTGGATAAACAACTTGCCTTGCAAAATCGTCTGCGGCTCATTCCGCTATTAAAAAACAACGATTTTGCTCAAATGCAAAATCTTTT
>JBAXMT010000423.1:0-1983 GCA_037134135.1 Methylococcaceae bacterium
ATTTTGACAGCAATTGTGCCGAAGAAGCCGCGAAGATTTATCAAGATTTGAAATCGAAAGGATTGTTGATTGAGGCAGAAGATTTATTGATTGCCGCGACCGCGTTGGGAAATCGAATGAAATTAGCAACGGGCAATGTGAAGCATTTTGCCAGAGTTTCTGGTTTGGAATTGGTGATTGATAATTTCACGTTGTAACAGAGATGTTTCCAAGGCGTGATTTTTGTCACGCCCTTTTTTGTTCAAAACGAGGTCACAACATGAACACATTAAGCACTATTCGCCTTAACAAGTTAAGTATCAAAAATTATAAAAGACTCGATTCATTAGAAATTGAGTTCCCGCAACCTGTGATGAAAAACGATGCAGATATTTTAGTTTTTGGTAGCAAAAATGGCGGGGGCAAAACATCTATTCTTGAATGCTGTTCTTTGTTAATGTTAGCCGCAACTATTGGGGAAAGAGTTAATCGTTTTCGAGACAGTGAATTACTGTTTGATGTAGCCAGTTTACTAATCAAAGCAGGGCAACAAGAATCAATAATTTCAGGTGAATTTGAATATGATTCAAAAAAATGCACTGTTTCTTTAACGATTGATAGAAAACATGGTTTTACGCGAGTTCAAACAGAAGGAAGTAAATTATTTGAACTTTTTAGCAATGATAAAAAAAACTATTTGAACGATATAGATTATTTTTTAAACAGCGTTTTATCTTTTTCTAGCGAGCCTTTAATTATTCCACCGCTGTTACATTTCAATAGTTATCGCAAAGTTCAAGAATCAAACCCCGAGCTTGGAATGATGTCTGATGATTATTCGTCACAACGAAATATGCGTTTTCCATCAATGAGACGTAATTTAGGTGCGCCTGTTATCAGTTCTTTTAAATTAGAAATTGTTCGTTCTTTGATGGGGAAAGCCGCTTTATTTGAAGGAATTTATCAACAAGAATCAGAATTGGTACTGACTAAACTAAATACGCTCATTGAACAGTATTGCGGTGGACAAATTGAAAATTTACGCCCATTGCCAAATAACAAAGTTGATATTCGTATTAAGCCAATTGGTGGACAAGAATCGTTTTCTTTTGATGGTTTAAGTTCAGGACAAAAGGAAATTATCGCCACACTTTTTTTGATTTGGAAAAATACTCAAACACATTCGGGGATTGTTTTAATTGATGAACCCGAATTGCATTTAAACCCCGAATGGCAAGGTGATTTTGTCAGACAACTTCATAAACTCGCCCCCCATAATCAATACATTTTAGCGACGCATTCAGAGGAAATTTTTCGTTCTGTTGATGAATCTTATCGAGCTATTCTGACATCCGATGATGAAACGGGAGAAAATCAATGATATTCAAACGCGGGGCGGCAATTGAAGATGTGTTGCAAAGTGCGAAACACACATTATTTGTTGAGGGAAAAAACAATCAAGCGTTTGATCCAATCGTAATGAAAGAATTGTTGAACAATAACGGATTGGGGCGAGTTACTGTTCAATCAATTGGTCATTGCGATAATGTGAGAAGTGCCGCACAAGCGTTGTTTTATCATCATCCGTCATATTATTTTTTGATTGACCGTGACGATAATGACGATTCAACTGTCGAAAAATCATGGAATAGTTTTCCAGATTTAAGTCAGCATAATTTGTTGATTTGGAATAAACGGGAATTAGAAAACTATTTCATCGAGCCGACCTATTTGTCGAATTCATCGTTTTTAAAAACAAATCTCAACGATTTGAAAGAACGAATTTTAGTCGAATGTAATCAACGAATTTTTATTGATGCGGCAAATTTCACTATTTTGAATTTGAATAAAAAAGTAACGAAAAAACTTCGTTGTAATTTCAGTGATTTTAATAAGTTCAAGTGCAAAGAAGATGGCGAACAAGCACTTGAACAACTGACAGAAATGGAACTAAGGATTCAGTCAAAAACAATTTCCCGATTACCTGAGTTGAAATGAGATAAT
>JBAXMT010000424.1:0-1979 GCA_037134135.1 Methylococcaceae bacterium
CTGAAATCCGTCGTTATATTTTAGAAGCGGATTTGCTTGAAGCGATTGTCGCGTTACCGACCGATATGTTCTACAACACAGGCATTTCAACTTACGTTTGGATTTTATCGAACAAAAAAGCGCGTGAACGCAAAGGCAAAGTCCAGCTCATTAACGCGGTGAATTTATGCGGAAAAATGCGAAAGTCGCTCGGTTCAAAACGTAACGAAATGGACGAAGACGACATTAGAACTGTTACTCGTGCGTTTGGTGAATTTGCCGAAATTGAAGCGCGTGAACTCGATAAACCTGCTGAACAAAAAAGCAATCGTGGTCGCCAATCTGCCAACAAAAAATCCGAAGTCGCTAAAACCTTCGCCAGCAAAATTTTCAATAGTTATGAATTTGGTTATCGGCGCATCACGATTGAACGCCCATTGCGTGAATCGTATCAATTTAGCGATGAACGCATTGAAGAATGTCATTTTGCGGCGAGTGCATTGAACGCGCCAATGAAATTGATTTATGCTCAGTTTGGCGAAGATTTAAGCGACCATGATGAAATTCGCAAACACCTCAAAATTCAGTTCCCCGACTTCAAAGAAAAACAAATCAAAGACGTTTTAGAATCCAAACTTTGGCAAGACCAAAAAGCATTATTAGAAAAAGCTCAAAAACTGCAAAGCGTTATTGGTTTAGCGCAATTCGATGACATGAATGGTTTTGAAGATGCGTTGAAAATTGCCTGTAAAAAAGCCGCCGTCACCCTCGACACGAAAGAGAAAAAGCAACTCAAAGATGCCGTAAGTTGGCGCAATCCTGCCGCTGAAAAAGTCATCAAGAAAATTCACAAAGGCAAAGCCAATCCGCTTTATGGATTGTTTGAAGTCGGGGATGAAATTATCGAATATCAAGCCGATTCCGAATTGCGCGATAACGAAAACGTCGCGCTAAATCCTGCGTTAAGTGTCAATGAAATTAACGAAGCGTATTTCAAAAAAGAAGTCTTACCGCACGTTCCCGATGCGTGGATTGATGCTAGCAAACGCGATGACAAAGATGGAGAAATCGGCATTGTGGGTTATGAAATTCCGTTTAATCGCCATTTTTACCAATATCAGCCGCCGCGTGATTTAGTCGAAATTGATGCCGATTTAGATGCCGTTAGCGCGGAAATTATGAAGCTGTTGCAAGAAGTTCATTCCTAGAGAGGATAAAACCATGAAACAAACCAAATTTGAAACAACTACTGAAAATATCATCACATCCATTCATTTAGACGCTGACGTTTTCGAGTATTTAAACGAAAAATGTGGCGGTAATTCTGAAAAATTGCGAGTTTTGGTGAATGATTTACTTCGTAAAAACATTGAAATTGCGCGGTTACTTTCATGATTTCAATTTACACCACCGACGAATTTGACGATTGGTTTGCTACCTTGCGCGACAAACAAGCACAAAAACGCATTCAAGCGCGTATCGACCGAGCAGAAGACGGTAATTTTGGTGATTGCAAACCCGTCGGCGAAGGCGTTTCTGAAATGCGAATTCATTACGGTGCAGGTTATCGCGTTTATTTTGTGCAACGCGGTTTAGAAATGGTGGTTTTGCTCGCAGGCGGCGATAAATCGAATCAACAAAAAGATATTCAAACTGCGCTTACATTAGCGCGTGAATTGTAAGGAATCCTAAAAATGGCTCTCAAATTAAAAAAATGGAACACCGTTGACCATCTTAAAACGGACGAAGACCGAGCCGCTTATCTCGAAGCGTGTTTAGAAGAAGCAGGCGACGATCCTGTTTTTATTGCCAAAGCCTTGGACAACATCGCCAAAGCCAAAGGCATGACCGAATTGGTATCACACGAAACCAATCCAAGTTTGGGCATGACGTTAAAAGTCATCAAAGCTCTAGGCATTCGCCTTCATGCCGAAGCCGTGCCGCTATGAAATACCAAACCTATCCCGCGTATAAAGATTCTGGTGTTGAGTGGCTGGGTG
>JBAXMT010000425.1:0-1977 GCA_037134135.1 Methylococcaceae bacterium
GATACTTTTAAAACTGGGGTGGAACGGATAAGTCGCTTCAATTTCAGTCGCTAACGATTCGGCACTTCGTTCAATTGTTTTTGATTTAGCGGCTTCTGCAAGACGGTTTGCGTACACGGAGGCAATGTCAGCAATTTCGCTTTTATCTGGCAGCGATAAAAAAAGTCGCTTTCTTAGGATTTCGTAGATTTCATTTGATTCGAGATTAACAGGCGTAATGCTGATTTCTGCGCGACCTAATTCTTGTGTTGCGTCGTCTAAGGCACGTTGAATCAGTTTGCCTCCCGTATCGTAAGCCGCGTCTAAATCTGACACCACAATACAAACATTCTTTTTCTTTTGCCCCGCCGTGAGCATATTAGAAAAAGCACGGGTGATAATATCTGCCAAACCAGTCTTATTTGTGTCATCCAGCTTCGAATAATAATGAAAATACGGCGGAAGTTCGTCTAATAAAATAAGGGTTGGCTCGTCACCATCAAAAAGTTCTAACCATGCTTGTTCGTCAGGAGCTTTTGCACCTGCTTCCCAATAATCGCGAAACAAAGATTCCTTGCCAAGTTGACGGGCTATTTCTCCCCAAAAATAAGAATGTGGATTATTTCTACCATTGAACGCAGCAATTTTCGCGGTGCTAAAGTCTGACTGATAAGTAATGTCATCAATTAACAAATTACGAAGTTCAGCATTTTTAGCCAACAAACCAAAGCCAACCATTAAGTGAGTTTTACCACCCCCCATCGCTTGTTTGAGATGGAAAACCGTGTCGTTTGATTTACCTGCTAAACGCGCAATCCCTTTTGATAGCAAGGTTTTCATGCCATCGGTGATAAACGTTTTATTAAAATACTCTTGACCATCAGTATCGTTAATAATTTGGTCTAATTGCTCTATTTGGTCGCCAACATTGATTTCAAGAGCTTTGGGCTGTAATTTACATGCGCTACGAATTGTTTTCATTGCAGTATCATAGTGAAAATATGTTAATCATCGATTTCGGCTATTTTCGCATGATTTAGAACGCTTCTAAAATTATGTGTCGTATTTGTGTCTAATTGAGATTGTATCAGTATTGAATATGGCAGTTTGTGGCAGTAGTTCGCGTTGCATGGCTAGCTAACTTATTGATTTTAATTGTTATGTACTTTGTACTTCTATCTGGGGGACAAGGGGTAGTAGGTTCAAATCCTATCGTTCCGACCAATAAATTCAAGCCCTGTGGCGGGTTTCGCTAATAGGGCTTTTTTGTATTTTAAGAAAAATTGGTTTTCGGGATAACATACGGGATAACAATTTTAAACGCTTAGGGATTTTGCAAATTACCGCAAGCGTTGCGAATTTCAGGCGGGTGTATTCCTTTTTGTTGATGCTTTTAAATTTCAGTCATCATCTTGCTGGTAATCCCGCGCATGAGTATCAACGTGATGCGAAACAACAGGCAAAATTTCCCAACTAAAATTCTGCTCAATTGCTTCACCATCAACATGATTTTGTTGTGCAACGGTGTTATTGATTTTCGTCCCTGAGTTCGGATTAAAGCGCGGGGCAATTTCCGCCATGATGCAAGTTTTATCAGCGGCTTCAATCAGCGGTTTAATGTGTTGTACTTCGCAAGAAGGTAATTCACTTGCGATTCTGTCAAATGCTAAATCGATAATCTTATCGCGTTTATTTTTAAATCGAAGAATGTCATCACGCTCACTTATCACCGCTGCTAATTCAGGTTGTGATAGGGTTGTAAATGCCTCTTGAATACGCACAGCATCTTGAATTAGCGGCTGTAATCGTCCTTTCTGCCAGTTGTCTTTTTTAGCTTTTTTGCTGATATTACCCTTGTCGATTCCCAGCTCATTTGAGATTTGATTTAGGCTCTTGCTCATCTCAAACATAATTTTTGCTTGCGCCCAATCTGCCGCCATAACTTAGAAACTGTCTGGCAAATTAATTTCAGATAAAATCAAGTTATTTTTCAATCAA
>JBAXMT010000426.1:0-1974 GCA_037134135.1 Methylococcaceae bacterium
AAATCGTTAGAAACCGCACGACGCTTGGCGAATCGTGACGACGCAGCCGCGCATTTGGCGCAAGTGGAGGAATAAGTTATGAATCATAAATCCATTGTGATTGACGGTAAAAATGTGCCGTTTGAAGACGGGCAAACCATTATGCAAGCGGCGACAGCGGCGGGCGTTTACATTCCGCATTTGTGCCACAACCCGCAATTCACGCCGCACGGTAGTTGCAAATTGTGTACGGTAAAAGTCAACGGACGTAATTGTTCAGCGTGTACTTTTCCCGCGTCGGAAGGTCAAAATATCACCAACGTCACCAAAGAATTGAACGACGACCGCGAAAAAATCACGCAAATGTTGTTTGTCGAAGGGAATCATTTCTGCCCATCGTGTGAAAAAACAGGTAACTGCAACTTGCAAGCGGTCGCGTACCATTTAGGCATGACGGACAATCATTTTCCGCATTTCTTTGAAAACCGCGAAGTCGATGCCTCACATCCAGACGTAATGATTGACCACAATCGTTGTATTTTTTGCACGTTATGCGTTCGCGCCAGCCAAGAAGTTGATGGCAAAAATGTGTTTGCGATTAGCGGACGCGGCATTGATAAACGTTTGGTGGTGAATTCCGAAAGTGGTTTATTAAAAGATTCGGATTTGGAAGCGACGGATTGTGCCGCGCATATTTGCCCAACGGGCGCAATTTTGATTAAACGCACGGGCTACAAAGTGCCGATTGGACAACGAATTTTTGACCATTCGCAAATCGACACCGTGACATTAGCGAACGAAGGAGCCAGCCATGACGAATAAAAAAGTAAAAGTGGCGACGGTTTCGTTGGCGGGTTGTTTTGGTTGTCACATGTCGTTTTTAGATTTAGACGAGCGGCTCGTGGATTTGATTGAACACATTGAATTCGACCGTTCGCCGCTGACCGATATTGAACATTGCAGCCCAGATTGTGACATCGGTTTGATTGAAGGCGGCGTGTGTAATTCTGAAAATGTTCATGTTTTGCGTGAGTTCCGTAAAAATTGCAAAATTCTCGTGGCGGTTGGCGCGTGTGCGATTAACGGTGGTTTGCCTGCGATGCGAAATCACATCAGTTTGGAAGATTGCTTGAACGAAGCCTACGTTGATGGAATTGGCGTTGAAAATCCACAAATTCCGAGCGACATCGAATTGCCGTTGTTGCTTGACAAAGTGCATCCACTTCATGAAGTCGTGAAAATCGATTATTTCTTGCCAGGTTGTCCACCATCGGCAGACGTTTTTTGGAAATTTTTGACTGATTTATTGGCAGGACGTGAACCGTCTTTGAATTATGAATTAGTGCATTTTGATTAAGAAAGATGGAAAATTTTTGGAATGTTTGAAATTATAAATTCTGAGCTTTTGGGTTATGTTGCAGCCACGTTAACGACCGCATCATTTTTACCACAAGCAATTTTAACGTTGCGAACTCGTGATACTGACGGTTTGTCGCTCACGATGTATAGCGTATTTACACTGGGCGTTTTGTGTTGGCTGATTTACGGTATTTGTGTGGCAAATAACATCATTATTTACGCTAATGCGATTACGTTATTTTTGGCAACGCTGATTTTGAGCTTTAAAATTTACAACACTATTTTCAAAAAATAAGTGTAAAAAAGCCCGTTTTTTAAACGGGCGTATCTTAATTTTGTAACCTGTCACAAACCCATATTTATCAGGCCCTGCGTTGCATTTCAACGACGGGGCTTTTTTTTGGGTATGACAGAATTTTTTGTCATCGCACTTGGAAAAATGGACACTGATCATGCAACGTTTTTTAGGACAGAGAAATTAGAATCATTTTTAGCGTGTTGAAATTCAAATTCAACAGGCGATAAATAATCGTTAGTGGAATGTAGCGCGATCAAGTATTTGTTTTTCATTTTTTGACACCTAATTTCGATAGATAATTCTACAAAATTTGTGTCCTGATTAGTGTAACGGGATCA
>JBAXMT010000427.1:0-1974 GCA_037134135.1 Methylococcaceae bacterium
CGCTTTCACATCTCGGCTATCACCTTTCAACGGAGGAGATTCACCAAACGGAAAATCATGGTGACTAACTAGCCGTAATTGATGCAAGTATTCGCCAAAAATATCGGCTTTAATTCCCACACCTTGCGCGGCGCAATCCGTCGTAAAACGTGGAATTTCCCAACCCGCAATAATGCCGTGAAATCTGTCGATTAACGCGCTATCGTGAAACATACTCGGCAAATGACGAATAAAATCAGGTCGGCGCGGTCGTCCACTGTGCAAATCAATGTTCGCTAAAATCATCAATCCGCATTCACTGGTAATTTTGTCATTGCCAATCGAATAATGTCCCGATTCTAAATAATCTTTGAATTTTGCATGAATATCGTCCGCGCCTTTGAAACTAATCGATTGCCCTTCGTCCAAAACCAATAAATCGTAACGTCCCATTAAACCGATTTCTTTGGTGTTCAGATTTTTAAACAACTGCGCTTGTGTCAACGCGCCACCGCTGTTCACCCAAACATAACGGCTCAAATTTGAAAAAACAAACGATTTACCTGTGCCTTTAGGTGCAAGTTCCATCATGTTCAAATTGTTTTGCACCAATGGCAACAACCGCAAAATCAAAGTGTCTTGCTCGGATTCTTTATAAGCTGATGGTTCATAACCCATTGTGCGTAACAATAAATAAATCCATTCACGAGTGGTGAATTGTTCACGCGCTTTGATTAACGCTTGTAAATCCACTTTGCCCGATTGCATCGGATTAAATTCAATCATTTCGATGACGTTAATTCTGCCTTCAGGACGAACAACCAAACGCCCTGCACCCCATTGTCCACCTTCTAAAAGAATCGGATTTTGTTCGATAACTTCATTCGCCACTCGCGCATTGGTTTCTTCAATACACGGAATGGTCAGAATTTTTTTATCTTTGGCAATATCAATGCGAACGTTGAAACGATCTAAAATCGTCAATCGTTCGCCCGATTGCAATTCATGTTTGATGCGTTCTTTTTCGTTTTTGGCGGGTAAATGCTTGCTCATAAATGCGGTGACATCGTGATAAATGTCTTCATGTGATTTGTCTGGTTTTTGAAAGCGTGAAATTAACCATTCTTCAACAAAACTCGGAATCGTGCGTTTATCGCGGATTTTCAAACTTCGCACTAAGGCTTTATCAATCACTAAATCGCTAAATGCCGCGTTAATTTTTGCGTCTAATTCTTCGCTGTTCAAAACATATCCTCAAAATCTTGTGTGGCTTCGTCTTTTAACAAAGGGACTGATGAACCAGTAAATGCTTCTGGCGTTTCAACATATAAATGCACGGCAACAAATTTTTGCATTACAAGATCATTTGTATCATTCGCAAAAACCTCAGTTTCAATGATAGGTTTTGCTAAATCATTGTTACCATTTGGCAACGAATGCTTATAATTTTCTAGGCGTTTATTTAACGTATTGATCGATTTTTTATCCCGTTTCCGAAGAAAAAACACACCATTTTCGGATTTTTCGCTGATCCTCAAACAATGTGTTATAGATTCAATCGCTAAAAACTTACCTTCTTTTTCTAGTCGTCTTTGTGCTGTTTTGGCTGCAAGGTTGTACAAACGAATCACACCGTAATTTTTAGCAAGTGCATTGAATTGGTCAATATCAGTTATCTCTGAGATATTTGTTTTGTTGAATTTGTTTCTTTTGGAAATTATTTTTAATGCCAACGCCCACGATTCAACCGCCCACAATGCAAATTCTGGTTGTGTGCCAAATTCATCATGTAAGCGTTGGGCGAACAATTCTACATTTTCAGCGGTTAATTCCCAAACAAAACCTTCCGTTAAAACAAGCATTAACAAGTTTGTTTCACGTAAATGTTCGGGTGCGTGTTCTCGCAATAATTCACGACAACGATTTGAATCTCTAATAGTAGAGCGTCCGTATTCTTCGATGATGAATTTTAATTTTTCGCGTGGGAGGTCGTTT
>JBAXMT010000428.1:0-1973 GCA_037134135.1 Methylococcaceae bacterium
CCTCACCTCCAACGGAAGGTTAGAAAAATATGGAACAAACAAAAATTTTGATTCAGCAAAAAAACGATACGCAAAACGAAATTTTACGGTGTGCGTTGGGATTATTTGTCACGAAAGGTTATTTTAATACGTCGTTGAGTGAGATAGCTTGCGCGGCTCAATTGTCGCAAACGCAAGAAATTTACGCGCATTTTGATAGTAAACAACAACTCGCCGCCACGTTGTACAACAGCATTGTGGACAGTTTAAGCGTGTCGATTGATGAGATTCGTCGTCGTAACAAAAAAGCCTCTGAACAATTACACAGTTTGGTTAATTTGCTTTTTAAATTAACCGAAGAAGCTCCGGAGGCGTTACGGTTTTTATTTTTGGTTAACGCCGCCGAATTTTTACCGGATGAAAAAACCTTTTTGCAAACGCCCGCCGTTAATAAAATGCTAAAAATGATTCAATTGGGCATTAACAACGGTGAAATTCGCAGCCTTGCGCCAATGCTGATTTACAGTTATTTTTTCGGCATTATTAACACCACGTTGGCATTGATGCTTAACGGGACGCTTGAAAAACGCAGTGAATTGTATCAATCTCAAGCGTGGTTGGCGGCATGGAATGCCATTGTTAAAAAATAACCGTTTCACAACGAAAAAGTAAGTTAACTCATGGATAATTGGTATTACATTTCTTTAGGCGTTTCGGTTTTTGTGTTGCTTGTCGTTTTTTTTGTTAAAACGACGCAGCGTCAGAATAAATCTGCGTGTTTGCTTCAAACCTTGGTTCGAGAATTACAACAGCAACAAGTGGCTCTCGATCAACACGCCATTGTTTGTATTGCCGATAAATCAGGAAAAATTACTTACATTAACCAAAAGTTTTGTGACATAAGTGGCTACAGTCCTGAAGAATTGCTCAGTGGGAATCATATACTCAGCGCGGATTATCATCCGCGTGAATTTTTTGTACAAATATGGCAAGCCCTGAGCAGAGGCGAAACTTGGCAAGGCGAAGTTCAAAATAAAACTAAAAATGGCAAATTGTATTGGGTAAAATCGACACTGGTTCCCTTTTTAAGTACCGAAGGCGATATTGATCATTACGTTTGTATTCGGACGGATATTACCGCGCAAAAAGAAATCGAAAATATCACACTGAAAGCCGAAAAATGGCAACGAACCATTCTGAATAATTTAGGGGATGGCGTGTGTACCTTGGATGCGGATGGAAAGCTGACTTCTTTTAATGCCGAAGCGGAGCGAATGTTGGGTTGGCGTTTTGAAGAACTTAACGGCAAAGACATTCATTCGATTATTCATCATCATAGCGCGGATGGTTCGCCCTTATCGTTTGAAGAGTGTCCCATTGCATTAAGCATATCTGAAAAAAATACTTATCGTTCCGATGATCAGGTTTTTTTCCATAAAGACGGAAGGCGTGTGCCAGTTAGCGTGGTTGGTGCGCCGTTGTTGAATAATGGCGAACTTATTGGTTCGGTGGCGTGTTTTCGTGACAGCACTTTGCAAAAACTCATCGCCCAAAAACTCATCGATGCCAAAGAAGCGGCTGAACAAGCTTTGCGGATTAAGTCGGATTTTCTTTCGACCATGAGTCACGAAATTCGTACGCCGATGAACGGTATTATTGGCATGGTCGATTTATTATTAGACACGCCGCTTCATGACGAACAAATCGAATTCGCCCATATTATCAAAACGTCATCCCATCTGTTACTGACTATCGTCAACGATATTTTAGATTTTTCTAAAATTGAAGCTGGACAACTTCACATCGAATCTATCGATTTTTCAATTCAACACGTTTTGGAAGGTTGCGCGAACATTATTGCGATAAAGGCTTATGAAAAATCGTTGTCACTCTCAACGTTTGTGGATCCTGAAATTCCCGAACGATTGATTGGCGATCCGATGCGTTTGCGGCAGATTTTGCTTAATTTTTTAAGCAACGCCGTTAAATTTACC
>JBAXMT010000429.1:0-1971 GCA_037134135.1 Methylococcaceae bacterium
ATTTTTTATTGATGCACGCAATGGGGCCAAACGTGGCAGGCGTAATTGGTTCGGCAGTAGCAGCGGGTGTTTTACTGAGTTTAATTAAATAGTTTTCTGCCGCTTTTCCAAAATAAAAAACCGCCCTTTTGCATCATGCTGAGGCGGTTTTTTTTTGAAAAAAAATCGGGTCAAAAAGTAATTTATTTGAATGGAAGATCGGTGAATTACTTGCTAATCACCAATGGTAGCTTTTAGCTATCTTGCCAATGTAACAGCTTTTTTTAATACTTCAAAATAAAAATACGATACAAAATAAATACTTGCTCACCACCAAAAAAAAGTTGTATCCTTCGATTGCCGATTTGAATCTGTTTTTTCGGTGATTGGTTTGAATTTCTTTTGAATTACTCAATAAACTTTTGGAGCGCATCATGGCTATTATTCGTTATGAACCTTTGGGTTTGCTAAGTCAGTTACAAAAAGAGTTATCACGTTCTTTCACTAATCTGGGCAATGAGTTCGGTGAAGGTTCACTTTTAACAGCTGAGTGGATGCCAGCAGTTGATGTGAAGGAAGAAGAGAATCAATTTGTGATTCACGCCGATATTCCAGGCGTGAAACCAGAAGACATTGAACTTAATCTGGAAGCAGGTGTTTTAACGATTAAGGGTGAAAAACATTCTGAATCGAAGACCGAAAAAGAAGGTTACAAGCGGGTGGAACGTACACAAGGTGCGTTTTATCGTCGTTTTAGTTTGCCTGGTGTGTCTGCTAATTCAGAAACCGTTGCCGCAAAATTCAAAAACGGGGTGTTGGAAATTACGATTCCTAAGTGCGAGGCTGAGAAGCCAAAACGTATCACCATTTCTACGGAAGAGTAGATTTTCTGTAGAGTAAAGCATTGGAACAGGGATGTTCCGTATTCGATTTGTTTTGTGCAAATGGGAGAAATAAAATGAATGATCAAGTTATTATGGTGGCGGGAGCTGTGTTACTCATCGTAGTGGGCGTGCAAACTTACATGATTTTCCAGTTAAACGACAAAATAAAACAATTAAGCCAACAAGACGATTCACCTTTTTGGCAACCGATTAAAAAACCACTTTTACCCGCAATTTTCCCTTTCAAACTTACTTTAATCGATCCATTTTCTGATAATCAATTTTGGAATCTTTACGAAGAAATACAACGTATGCAGGCGCAAATGGAGCAAATTTTCGGTGATTCATTTTCGTGTTTTCACGGCAATCATCCTTTCGGAAGTTTTGATGAAAACGGAAAGTGCGAAAGAAAGTAATGAGGATAATGGTAAATATCAACGGCGTGAGCGTTTCATTGGCAGGATTCATTGTATTTTGACGTTACCAGGCACTGCAAATGCAACGAAAATGACAACCGATTACACGAATCGGGTGTTGACCTTCACGATTCCGGAGCAATCTGTTTGAGTTGTGCTTGTTCCCACGTCGAAACGTGGGAACGCTGAAATTTCTGCTTAATTATTCAAATGTGCCACCAACCACCGTGCCATAACATCTTCTGTCATATTTTTACGGCGGGCGTAATCCACGAGCTGGTCTTTATCAATTTTACCCACGTTGAAATACTGCGATTGTGGATGCGCGAAATACCAACCGCTTACCGCTGAAGCCGGATACATCGCAAAGTTTTCAGTCAATTCAATCGTGGTATTTTCAGTCACATTCAACAACGCAAATAATTTTGCTTTTTCAGTGTGGTCAGGACACGCCGGATAACCTGGCGCAGGACGAATGCCTTTGTAATTTTCGTGAATCAACGCTTCATTATCTAAACTTTCGTCGCTGGCATAACCCCAGTATTCTTTGCGAACCAGCAAATGCAAGTACTCCGCAAACGCTTCAGCTAATCTGTCCGCCAACGCTTTCAACATAATCGCGCTGTAATCGTCATGACCTTTTTCAAATTCAGCGAGTTTCGTTTCGATGTTAATCCCCGTCGTCACGGCAA
>JBAXMT010000430.1:0-1971 GCA_037134135.1 Methylococcaceae bacterium
TGAATTGGTTTACATGAATGTCGCTGCTAAAATGTTATGGACAGAAATGAGTGATGAATTATCAAAACGCATTCCCAATTTTTCAATCGAAGGTATGTTTGGTCAGCGAATTTCAACGTACTTAGAAACGCAAGAAGATCAGAATACCTTTAGCGAACAAAGTAAAAATCCCAAAATTATGTATATTAATTTAGGTGGGAAAAAACTGCGTTTAACCGTCATTTCCGTTTACGATGAGCAAAATAATTACGTAGGTCGGGCGACACAGTGGAAAAACATTACCGTTGAATCAGCAATGGAAAATCAAATTTCTAAAATCGTCGAAGATGCCATTAGCGGGAATTTTAGAAATCGCGTGCGAGTAGACGCTAAGGGTGGTTTTTTTAAAGATATCGCAGAAGGACTCAATATACTCCTCGAAACATGTGAAAAAAGTTATGGTGATATTGCCGATGTATTTAACGCACTTGCACAAGGGAATTTAAATAAAAAAATCACCACGCAATATACGGGTGATTTTGAAAATATTAAAAACAATGCCAATAACACCGTTCAAAAATTAACCGAAATTGTCGAATTAATTAAAAACATTACCGATAGTCTCAGCTCCAGCTCAAAAGAAATTGCGGCCAGTAATCATGACTTATCAAATCGGACTACCTCACAAGCTGGCGCATTGGAACAAACTGCCGCGAGTATGCACGAATTAAATTCAACTGTCCAAGCGAATACAGAAAATGCAAATTATGCCAATACGTTCGTAGTAAACACGTCAGATATTGCAACTAAAGGCGTTAAAGTCATAACACGCGTTGTCGATACAATGCAGGAGATTCACGAGTCATCTCGCAAAGTCGTCGATATTATTTCAGTTATTGATAGCATTTCATTCCAAACCAATATATTAGCCTTAAATGCAGCCGTTGAGGCCGCGCGAGCAGGCGAACAAGGCAGAGGCTTTGCGGTGGTTGCAAGTGAAGTACGTAGCTTAGCGCAACGAGCCGCAACAGCCGCAGGTGAAATAAAATTATTAATTAACGATTCCGTTGACAAAATTGAGGATGGCAGTAAATTAGTGCTTGATGCGGGTCATACAATGGAAGAAATCGTTACTTCTATTCGCACTGTGACGCAAATGATTGCGGATATTTCCATTGCTTCTGATGAACAAAGTACCGGCATCGGACAAGCTAATAATGCTATTTTAGAAATGGAAGAAATGACTCAGCAAAACGCAACATTAGTGAAACAATCGGCCGCTACAGCTATTAACTTAAAAGATCAAGCAATTGCACTCGCAAACGCCGTTGATTACTTTAAGATTAACTAATACTCTATGCGAGCCATGATTTTAGCTGCTGGGCGTGGTGAGCGAATGATGCCACTCACGCAACACACGCCAAAACCGCTTTTATTGGCCGCCGGAAAATCGCTAATTGAACGAATTATTGAGCGCTTAGTCTCAGCAGAAATTACCGAAATTGTAATCAATCACGCTTACCTTGGTAAACAAATTGAAGACACTCTAGGTAACGGATCACAATTTGGCGCAACCATTTACTATTCTCCTGAGGGTGAAAAAGGTCTTGAAACGGCAGGAGGAATTATTCATGCTTTGCCTTTATTAGGCGAAAAACCGTTTTTAGTCGTTAATGCCGATATTGCCACCGATTTTCCATTTCAACATTTACATGAAACATCAATTGATTTAGCGCACCTGATCTTAGTGGCTAACCCGGCACATCATCCTCAAGGGGATTTTCATTTAAATGCTGACAACACACTCAGCTCAGACGAAAAGAATTGTTTAACTTTCAGTGGGATTGGTCTGTATTCCCCACAATTATTTCAACAGGCACCTATAAACAGCACAAAACTCGCCCCTATCCTACGCGAAGCCATGTTAAAAGGTCATGTAACAGGCGAATATTTTGAAGGGTTATGGATGGATATTGGAACGCCTACTCGACT
>JBAXMT010000431.1:0-1969 GCA_037134135.1 Methylococcaceae bacterium
TAATGAAAATGAAAAAAGATGCTGAAGCGTATTTAGGCGAAGAAGTCACGCAAGCGGTTATCACGGTTCCTGCTTATTTCAACGATTCACAACGCCAAGCCACGAAAGACGCGGGACGCATTGCAGGTTTGGAAGTTTTACGAATCATCAACGAACCTACCGCCGCAGCGTTGGCGTTCGGCATGGACAAACCTAAAGGCGATACCAAAATCGCGGTTTATGATTTAGGCGGCGGCACATTCGACGTTTCAATCATTGAAATTGCAGAAATCGACGGCGAACATCAGTTTGAAGTGTTAGCGACTAACGGCGACACCTTTTTAGGTGGTGAAGATTTCGATTCGCGCGTGATTGAATACTTGGCGGCAGAATTCAAAAAAGACACAGGCGTTGATGTTCACAATGATCCTTTAGCGTTGCAACGTTTAAAAGAAGCGGCTGAAAAAGCGAAAATCGAATTATCGTCTAGCCAACAAACTGACGTGAATTTGCCTTACATCACGGCTGACGCTTCAGGCCCAAAACATTTAAATGTTAAATTGACTCGCGCCAAATTAGAATCATTGGTTGAAGAATTGATTTTGAAAACCAAAGCTCCGTGCGAAATGGCGTTAAAAGATGCGAAAGTTTCTGCATCGGACATTGATCATGTCATTTTGGTCGGCGGTCAAACTCGTATGCCGAAAGTTCAAGAAATGGTCACGAGCATTTTTGGTCAAGAACCGCGCAAAGACGTAAATCCTGACGAAGCAGTTGCGTTAGGCGCAGCGATTCAAGCGGGCGTTTTGGCTGGCGATGTGAAAGACGTTTTGTTGTTAGACGTTATTCCGTTGTCGTTGGGCATTGAAACAATGGGCGGTATTTTGACAAAATTGATTGAAAAAAATACGACCATTCCAACGAAAGCGCAACAAGTTTTCTCGACAGCAGATGACAATCAAACTGCTGTAACTATTCACGTTTTACAAGGTGAACGCGAAAAAGCGAACGCCAATAAATCACTCGGACGTTTTGATTTGTCGGATATTCCACCCGCTTCACGCGGCGTGCCACAAATTGAAGTGTCTTTCGACATCGACGCAAACGGTATTTTAAACGTGTCGGCAAAAGACAAAGCGACTGGCAAAAAACAATCGATTGTGATTAAAGCCTCCAGCGGTTTGTCGGATGAAGAAGTGGAACGCATGGTAAAAGATGCCGAAGCACACGCAGACGAAGATCGTAAATTGGTCGAATTAGTTCACGCTCGAAATCACGCGGATGGTTTAATTCATGCAACTGAAAAATCGTTGAAAGATTTGGGCGACAAAGTTCACGCCGACGAAAAATCGCACATTGAAGCCGCGATTGCCGCTGCAAAAGAAGCCGTGAAAGGCGACGACAAAGCAGACATCGAAGCAAAAACTGAAGCATTGACTGAATTATCAGGCAAATTAGCGGAACGTGTTTATGCTCAAGAAGGTGGCGCGGAAGCTGAACAAGAACACGGTCACGACCATGAGTCCAAACCAGCGGACGACGGTGTGATTGATGCCGATTTTGAAGAAGTTAAAAAATAAAAATCTAACATCGCTTTAAACTAAAAAAGCCCTCGTTCAGACAATCTGAACGAGGGCTTTTTGTTGCGTTCAAAATTACAAAATGTATCGGCTTAAATCTTCATCTTCGACCAATTCACCCAGATATTTATTCACATACGCCGCATCGACCACAACTTTTTTGTCATCCACATCCGACGCTTCAAACGAAATTTCTTCTAACAATTTTTCCAGCATCGTGTGCAAACGACGTGCGCCAATGTTTTCGGTGGTTTCATTCACTTGCCAACCCATTTCGGCAATGCGTTTAATGCCGTCTTCAGCAAAGGTTAAATCTACACCTTCTGTCGCTAACAACGCCGTATATTGTTCGGTTAACGACGCATTCGGTTCGGTCAAAATCCGTACAAAATCATCTGCCGTCAACGCGC
>JBAXMT010000432.1:0-1966 GCA_037134135.1 Methylococcaceae bacterium
CAAACAATGGCTTTGCGCCAAATTGCATGGTGATATTTGCGGTAGAAATCAAAATGGTTTTCCTAAAATTAAAAAGTGAAAAGGGGAAAAAGTAATAGAAAAATAAAATCTATTAAAATCTGCTATTTTTGGGGGTATTAAACGTTTTATTTGGGCGCAATAAAAAATAGAATTGCAAAGCACATAATTCTTCAGCTTCAGCAAAATCAACATTGTGCATACTCATTCTACTGCCTACATCCACTTTAATTTTGTGATCTTTAGGCACAGTTTCCAACAAATGAACCAGTGAAGGATCGAAATTGATGCTTATTTTTTCAACGCTAAAACCTGTTTGTTCAAACATTTTTATCGCATCAAGACGTGTAAAAAAGCGGATGTGTGTAATATCAAGAATTCCCGCAGGTCGGTAATTAAAACTACCATTCACTAAGTCTTTTAAGACATTCAAATTACGGACATTAGGCAAACTGACGAGTACCGCACCATTAGGTGAAAGCCATTCACGAACATGGCGCAAAGCAGCCCAAGGGTGGCGCATGTGTTCAAGAACATCTGCAAACACCGCCAAATCTACGTTGCCTGGCGTAACGCCCGCTTCACCTGCTGGCATATCTTCAAAAAAACCTTCGAAAACGGCATCAACTCGTGTACGAGCTTGAGCCACTGCGTCTGCAACGGGTTCAATACCTACAACGCGACAGTCTGCCCATTTTTGTTTGATATAAGCTCCCGTTGCCCCAACAAAACAACCAATATCAATAGCCAAAGTAGGCGATGTCTCGAGTAAGTCAATTAAACCACGAGGTGCGTAATCCTGACTTAAAAACGTTAAGTGATTATTTTGACCAGAATCAAGAAAACGCCAAGGTTCGACGTGTGGGTCAAAATTTACCTGAGATGATTCAGTTTGTGTTGTAGTCATGGTTTTTCTTGTTTGAGTTGAAATAAAAAATTGTTCCAGCGCATGTACCACACCAGAATCTTCAAAAATAACGGACACACGCTCAATCAATTTGTCGCGCATGTTTTTGCGAAACTCAACATCTGTTCCTAAACGTAATACTTTATCGATGTAATCGGCTTTATCGCTTGCCACAAGGTCAGTAAAACTCATACGATTATAAAGTCCTAATGTTTGACGACCACGCATAAATTCACCAGGTAACGTTACGATTGGCGATTCAGCAGCAAATGAATCAAAAGATGTATTTCCGCCACAAAAGTGAAAAGAATCCAATAATGCGTCAGACAAATTTAAAACTTGTAAGAAATCGGGTAACGTCATGCGCGGTAAAAAAATCACGCGATCATAATGACGCATACGCTTTTGTAGACGGTTTTTGAAAAGTTCAACACGTCGTTGTTTAACGTCATCGAATAAAACTAAACGTCCCTCTAAATCACGCGCCAAAATTTCATCAAAAACAGCATCCATTTCGGGATGAATTTTAAATAAGGATTGAGCGCAAGTATAAAGATGTAACGATTCGGGCAAATTAAAGTCGGCACGAGTTTTTTGAGTCGCTCGATTATTTGGACGATAGTAGTAGGTGTACGTTGAATTAGAATCAAGACGGACTAATTTTTCTGTGTAATGACTGTCCGCTGTTTCTGATTCACATGCACCGCCTGATAAATAATAGTCGATAGTTGGAATACCTGTCGTATCTGGATGCCCATATAACACACATTGCACAGGTGCAAGACGTGAAAATGCTAGATAATAAGTAAACGGATCCATACCAATATCCGTGTAGACCAAAATATCTAAACTATGACTCGCAATCTGTTGACGTGCTTCAGCTAATGTTGAAGGAAGCACTTCAAAATGATCCGAATGGTTTATTATCCAAGAAGTTACTTCATCTTGTTTAGTCGTTGTTACAAATACGAAAATTTCAAATTGATTACGATTTATATTTTTGAGAATACCTCGAAAGAATTTACCGATGGTGTGTTCATA
>JBAXMT010000433.1:0-1966 GCA_037134135.1 Methylococcaceae bacterium
ATATGTGTGGATGACATCTTCTATTATCCCGCTATTTTGAAGTTTGCTGTAGTAGACACTTGCAGATGTCCAGTTTTTTGTACCAATTGATGATTGTTCTACTGCTTTACCGTTTAAATCTGCGCCAACTGTTTCGCCAGCCGCGTCGAGAGTGAATGAATCGTAAAAAATAGTATTCGTTGTAGTGGTCATGTTGTTCAGTTCCTAAAAATTTATTTCGTTTGATGTTACAGGGATTTTTTCGAGTAAGTCTGTTTTTTTGTTCGGGTTATTTAAATCAAACTCTGAATTTCGTCGTGAGTTAATGACGTTAATTTTGCGATGATTTCGATGCTTAGACCTTCGGCAAGCATTCCTTTGGCAATAGCGAATTTTTCTTCGAGTTTGCCTTTTTCGAGTCCTTGCTCAATGCCTTCTGCAATTCCATCCAGCCGCGCTGTTTCAATCACATTTTGATTCACCGCAATTTTGAATTCTTGGGCTTCGTAAATATCAAGTTCTTCGCGTGTCCAAGTGTGTTGTGCGGCGACTTCATAAGCATCTTTAAGCGCAGGTGTATCCGCATTTTCAGGCACGCGGTCTAAATCATCCGCGTGTTGTAAAAAATAAATCCATTTTTCAGCGACGGTTTCGAGTTGTGCTTGCGACTTAGTGAATTTTTTTAATTCGATAAAGTTAAATTCCAAATCTTTCAAATCATGCTGCCCCGTTTCTTTGTTCAAAATTAGATGCCGTGAAATCACACTGTCATGGTCAAACATCACAAAATCCAAAATTCCCAAGAAAATCACAGGTTTCAAAAGATGATATTTTTGGGCTTTTTTGAGCTGCTGACTGTAGGCTTTCGAGCTGTAATAAACCGCACGTTTGGCAAAAGCGACCTCTTTTTCAACTTGCATTTCCACGATGAATTCACGCTTTAATTTGTCTGTCGCTTTGACATCAAGCGTGGTTTCTTTCAAACCTTTCAGGCGTGGAACTTGATAAGCATTGTTAATGGTGACGCTTTCAATCGGAGAATCGAGTTCTAAAATTTCGTTGAGAAACTCAATTAAGATGCTTTTATGTGCGTCATTACCAAAGATTTTTTTAAAGGCAATGTCCGTTTTTGGGTCTACGAATTTCATGAGGTTTTGCTCTGTTGGCTTGTTTCAAGTATTTTCAAAAAATCGCGCATTTCTTGGTTATCAACACGCTGATAAATTTCTAACACGGGCAATGTTAAACCAATCGATTCAAAAGTAATTTCGTCGTCGATAAAATAATAGGTTGAATGCCAATCTGCGGATTTCCGACTAATTTCAATTTCAACGTGGTCTTGTTCAATTAAAACGTATTCTTCGAGCGTTGGAATTTTTTGATAAATCGAGCGTTTCAAATTCTGGTCATACTCGCGGGTTGATTTTGATAACACTTCAACAATCAAACACGGTGAATGTACAAAATACGCATCACCATTTGTTTGTTCACACGTTACTAACACATCAGGGTAAAAGTATTTGTTGCCGTCGTCGGTTCTCACTTTTAATCCAATGCAAAAGGCTTCGCAACGTGTGTTTTTCAAGTGATTTGAGAAAGCTACTGATGTGTTACTCATCAGATGATTATGATTACGATTGTTACAAGACATTGCTAATACTTCACCATCAAAGTATTCGTGTTTTGTTTCACTGTGTTCTTCAAAATCAAGATACTCGGCTTCGCTAAAATAGTGACGTTTGTAATTCGATAAGCCCATTTTTATTCTCCCGTTTATTTCGTAATCGTCGTAATCATGAAGCTCATGTTTGTTGGCTTTGTTGGTGTCGATTCGTCTGAATCACGTTTTTTTGTGGCTCACGGCATCGTCGTTGTTGTCGATAAAATCTTCAGTTGGTGTGTCGAGTGCCGCAAAAGCGTTGGTGGCAAACATGAAAAGTAACAGCGGGAGAAGTTTTGTTTTCATGGTTTTTCCTGTTGGATTTGA
>JBAXMT010000434.1:0-1954 GCA_037134135.1 Methylococcaceae bacterium
GCGCAAGTACAACTCTGGATTGGTGTAAAGGGTGTCGTACATTTCTGGCGACATTTTTTGAGCTAGCACGTATGGGCTGTTGATGAATTCCATATTGCACTCTTGATTTATGGTCCGCATTTTTAGCAATAAAGATTCTGGAATTAGGCCAGTTTGGTGGAAGGCTTGTGACTTTTTATATAAAGTAATTTCAACTCGAAGATCCGCCAGGCTTTGGCGAGTTGAAATTTCTAAGTATTTCATTCTTTCATCTAGTGGTGAGATTTCAAGCCAATCAGGCGGCAACTGTCGCTCCTCATGCATTTGCGGAGAGTCAGTTAGTCGGATAGGAGATGGACAGCCAGTCATAATGAAACAGGTCAGGGCAAGCATGATTTGAAACATGGGGAAACGCATTTGATGATCCTTTAAATAACGCAACTTTTATTTAGGGGCTTTCAGTTTGTTCCAGAACTGTAGTAACTATTTGAGCAACAATTGCTTGAGTAGAAGGCCGGGCCTGTGTAATAGGGATATCCAGTGTAATAATAAGGGAATTCATAGGCGATTTGGTTATAAGGCCAAATCGGGCTCATGGTCCCTCCTGAGGAACTCTTAGAATCAGGGGCTGAGATTAATTGCATGGCATTTGGGGCGAACGATTTATTTTCAAGCATTGCAATTGTTCGTGGTCCCATTGGGATTTCGAACTGGTGAGCTCCAACAATCACATTCTGATCCGCATTGATCAATTCAACGGCTATGTAAACCTTGTTAAAGGCAACGCTATAAGTGCTAACCAATACGGCTCCCGCATTGAATTTTTTTGCTACTCGCTGCGCATTGCGAGTGAGCAAGAATTCACCAGCATTTGAGCCTTGTAAAATTGGGATTTGCTCCTCACGAAGATCAACTTCAATGATTTTATTTTTTTCAAGTGTTTGAAGAGCAATTTTAATAGATTGACCAATCAAGCGACCGAAGTTTGTTGTTTTATTGAAATCATCCAAGTCCACTGTTGTCGCGCAAATTACTGGTCGGGTTGGATCAAATGCGTCTTTTCCGATGATCTCTGAACGGCAGTGTTCTAGTAAATACTTTGTGGCTTGCATACACGTTTCAGTGTAGTTGGCATCTGCACAAATCAGTGTAGTACAGCATGGATCCATAACAAGAGAGTTGCGGGGAGCGCAAGCCGATAGAAAGCAGATAGTTGACAAAACTGCAATAAGAATAGTAGTTCTTGTAAGAAATAGAGATTTTTTGGTGGTGCTTGTCATAATTGTATTACCTTAAGTTCAAGTTTTGAAGAATTATTCTATAGAACTGATGGGGGTATAGGCTTCACCGAATGGCGAGTTGGCATTTGGCAAAAGAATACTTGAGGAATTTAATGGTACAGGGTAACTCGTTTGTGGAAGGTAGCCATTCTTCGTCTGGGATAGAGAATGGTCTTTAGAGAAACTTTCTGGACTTTGTACAGGGTCAGAATTTGTCGACGCTATATCAGTGGATTGATTTTTGCCACAAGATGATGTCACAAGATGAAAAGTCAGAGCACAGCATCCAACCATTAAGAATTTGATTTTATTTAAAAAGTGTAGTTTGATTTGCATCGTTGATTTTCCTTAGCAAGAAGTAAGCGGTTGTAAATAGGTGCGGAAGTATAGCATTGGGTTTGGTGAGTGCGGAGCTGAATTTAGCTGTTATTGATTGCGCAACGGGTTGGAAAATTGCATTTAGTCTGGTAGATGATATCTGGATTTACTCACATTTCGTCAATATTTCAAGGTAGAAATATTAGATCATGTATTTCTGGTGCAGTCAAAATTGGTCGCATATTTGTATTGAGTGAAACTCAGGATAAAAAATTCATGCCTAACACTACGACTGATAAAAAAAATAATATCTGTGATTCTTTAGCCACTCGCACCGAGACCGACGCCATGGGCGCGATTGAAGTTCCCGCCCATCA
>JBAXMT010000435.1:0-1950 GCA_037134135.1 Methylococcaceae bacterium
GGATTCGCGCTTAAATCATAAGTCACTGTGGCAATCACTTGGTCTTCATCGGTACTTTGCGAGTCTTCAACGATTTTATCTTCGGTGTTGTTCATGAAATAAACGTCTGCACCTGCACCGCCATTCAAAATATCCATCCCTAAACCGCCATCGAGCGTGTCCACGCCTTCACCACCAATTAACGTGTCGTTACCCGTGTCGCCTTTGAGAAAATTGTCACCAATGTTGCCTGTGATAACGTTGTCTAACTTATTGCCCGTACCGTTGTTATTGGTAATGCCCGTTAAAACGAGATTTTCGAAGTTGTTGCCTAGCGTGTAATTCGACGCAGTTTCAACAGTATCGATGCCGCCCGTTTTTTTATTTGTATTCGTTTCAACAACGGTGTCGAGTTTGTTATCGACAACGTAATAATCGTTGCCGTCACCGCCCGTCATGGCATCTACACCCGCGCCACCATTTAATGTATCGTTGCCGACATCGCCGACGAGTGTATCGTTGTCTTTGTCTCCGGCTAAAAAGTCGTTGCCGCTACCACCGAGAAGTTTGTCTTTGCCGTCACCACCGATCAAACTATCATTTCCAGTACCACCGTCGAGAGCATCATCTCCTGTGCCGCCGTCTAGCGTATCGTTACCACCTAAACCGTTTAAGATGTCATTGCCTGCTAATCCTGCGAATTTATCGGCAATTTCGGTACCGATTAGTTTATCTTTCGCTGTTGTGCCTGTTGGTTTTTTTGTAGATGCCATAATTAAAAATTCCTTGAAAAGGTTAAAAAAAGGTGATCTACCATTTTGGCTATAAAACTTTAACACCCAATTGTCAGATGAATGTCATATTGCTCAAATAGTAATTTCGAAATAAAAATGATGGATAAATCCATTTTGATGTGCGTCTAAATACTATTTCCCAAATGCCTTTTCGTATAATTCAGGCAATACCACACCTGCTTTGCCCTTCAAATCAAAAGTGACTTCTGTGTCTAAATTTGTTTCAGTCAAATTGATTTGTACCGTTGTGATATTGCGTTCAATTGCTGATTTAGGCAGCTTATTGACGGGTGCAACGATGCCTGATGTGCCGATAATGAACATCAAATCACATTCATTAACAGCCTGTTCAGCATCGCGCACTGCGCTTTGCGTTGGTGATTCACCAAAAAAAACCACACCAGGACGAATCCAATCACCGCATTTTTTGCATTTTGGCGGCTCAATTTCTGTGGGTTGCTTGAGAAATTTAGTCGTTTGGGGATGTTGATAACTGTGAAAACAGTGAAAGCAACGTGCTTTATGAATGTTTCCATGAAAACGCAAAACATTTTGACTGCCAGCACGCTCATGTAAATCATCGACATTTTGGGTCATCAATGTCACTTTGGGTAAAGCGTCAACAAGTTTTACAATGATTTCATGTCCAGCGTTGGGTTTAGCGCATAATACGGTGTGTCTACGCCACTCGTACCAGCCCCAAACTAATTTTGGGTTTCGAGAAAAATCTCTTTTAGTACACAGTTCTTTTGCGGCGTAATTGTCCCAAAGTCCAGTTTTGTCATCTTCTCGAAAAGTCGGAATGCCTGATTCTGCTGAAATACCTGCACCAGTTAAAATAACAAGGTGTTTGGCATTTTTTAGTTTTTCAATCAGTGAGTTGTCTATATTCATTGGGGCGGATGTGAGCAAATGAAAGACTCCCTATCGTTGAAGTAAATTTACACGTTTTTCAAATTGTTCAACTGTTTCATGAGTTGAAATGAGTGCCTCTTTAAGAAGCTGATATTTAGCCACTAATTCTTCATATGAGTCTTCAATGATTTCAAGGCGTTTATAACCCACTTCAGTAAGTTGATCTTTCAACGATAATTCATTGAATGCCAGAGATCGAATCCATCTTTTTGTTTGGAGATAGGTATCAATATGCCTGGTGCGTAGACGTTCTCTACCCATT
>JBAXMT010000436.1:0-1937 GCA_037134135.1 Methylococcaceae bacterium
TCATCGATTGAAATTCCTTAACGGGGTTTATATTCCGTTTCGTGTGTCGACCCCTGGATGCCTCAATCGGGCAACTGGACTACAAATTTTTAGATGTTCGTGTTCACAGCCTTCACGATTCTGGCGACATCAAACAATTTGAACAGGATTGGAATGTAATTGTTAATAAAATTAAATCGGGCAACGCTCACAACATCAGCGAAAGCGACACAAAGTTTTTGGGAGCTTGCACAAAAGGAGCTGATAGTAAATCAGTTAGAAGTCAGCCGTTTTCTAATGAAATGGCAATGCAAAGAGCTTTCTGTTTTAAAACTCAATACATGAGAGAGTTGTTAAATCGTGCGCCTGAAATATACGATTTTCTGAAATAAAAAAATATATTACTGGATCTTTGTGTTCTGAATTCGTAGAATCTTCCAACAAAATCACATAATTGAATTGGAAAATAATGGAACACACAGTAATAGAATTATTTGCAGGCGTGGGCGGTTTTCGCTTGGGTCTTGAAAAAAGCGGCTGGAATACAATTTGGGCAAATCAATATGAACCCGCCACAAAAATACAACCAGCCGCCGATTGTTACCGCTCGCATTTTGCGAATCAAAAAGATAATCCGCACTTTAACCAAGACATTTCAATAATTACAGAAATGCTCGAACAAGATAAAAACACGATTCCGAATCACACGTTGTTAGTTGGCGGCTTCCCTTGCCAAGACTATTCCGTTGCATCTACACAAGCGAAAGGCATCGAAGGCAAAAAAGGTGTGCTTTGGTGGGACATCGAAAAAATAATCAGCATTAAAAAACCGCCTTTCGTTTTACTTGAAAATGTAGATAGATTGCTAACTTCGCCTGCAAAACAACGCGGTCGTGATTTTGGAATTCTATTGGCTTGTTTTAGAGATTTAGGCTATTCGGTTGAGTGGCGCGTTATCAATGCGGCTGATTATGGTTTTCCTCAAAAAAGAAAGCGTGTTTTTATTTTTGCGACTAGAAACGACACTGAATTCGCGCAAAATCTTATAAAAACAGGCTTGTCGCACAACGTACTTCAATCAACTGGTTTTTTTGCAAGTGAATTTCCCGTTAAACATGAACCCATCGACCATGATAAACCAGACGATTTTAACGATTCGGTGTTAAAAATTTCCGATGATTTTTCTTTTCAATTTCATAACGCGGGTGTGATGTCTGACGGCAAAATCTACACGTTAAAAGTAAAACCAATAATTTCACCACTTAAAACGTTAGCATCTATTTTAGAAACCAACGTTGCCGAAAAGTATTTTGTCACGGATTTGAATGTCACAAAAGAAAGAGGCTGGCAGTATTTCAAAGGCTCAAAACGTGAATTGCGAACCGCTAAAAATGGTCATGTTTATAACTATTCAGAAGGTGCAATCCCGTTTCCCGACAAATTAGATACACCGTCAAGAACGATGCTGACAGGCGAAGGCAATCAAACGCCGAATCGCTCAACGCATCTTATTGAAGACCCAATTGCGAAAAAATACAGAACGCTCACACCAGTTGAAGCCGAGCGTTTAAATGGTTTTCCTGATAATTGGACTGATACGGGAATGACAGAATCTAAACGTTATTTTTGCATGGGTAACGCTTTAGTTGTTGGCGTGATTGAGAAAATTGGGGCAAAGTTAAAAAACATTACATAGCGTTGTGTGCGTTGTGTGGTGTTGGTTTTCTTTCGTGTGGTCTTTCTTTTTTTGGGGCGTTTCGCGGGGTCTTTTTTCTTTTCGTTTGCTCTTTCTTTTTCAAATTTGGCGCGGCGGCTGTTTCGCCGCGTTCCTTTTTGCTTTGGCTTTTGCTCTTTTCAAATTACTGCAAGCGGCACAGAATCTAAGAACATCACGCGCCGTTGATGCCGCACCTCGCAACGAGCGATAGGCATGAGAGGGTAGCAAGCCGCGCTTTTTG
>JBAXMT010000437.1:0-1937 GCA_037134135.1 Methylococcaceae bacterium
CGATTTGAATGACATTGTAAAATTAAACGTATTTTTAACCGATTTGGCGCATTTCCCGATTGTGAATGAAATCATGGGAAATTATTTTGATGAACCGTATCCCGCGCGTGCAGCGATTGGTGTAGCGGCATTGCCCAAAGAAGTCGCCGTCGAAATGGATGGCATTATGGAATTACCGTTGCAAGAATACGCCTAAAAAAGTGACTGAAATTACGGTCAATGCGCTTGCGCTGCCGATTAGTTGTTTAGGATATAACGAAGAACGTACTCAGCAATTAAGGAATTTGCGACTGATGACGTTGGGCGATTTGCTGCTACATTTACCGACGCGCAACGAACAAAGTACGCAATTAACGGCGATAAATTTGTTGGAAACTGAACAAACGGCTCTGGTTTTTGGAAAAATTGAAAATTTGGTTATTCCATCAACAGGCAACACGCTATCGTTTTACGTCAATGATGGCACGGGGCGTTTAGGGGTTCGCTTGCTGAATTTCAAAAAAGGAGAGGCAGCGGCATTAAAAAAAGCGACCCACATTCAATGCGAAGGCAAGATTGGTTTTTATCTTGAAATGGTGCGTCCTAAATATAAAATTCGAGGTAAAAACGACAGCGTTGTCACGGATAAAACGCTCACGCCGATTTATCGCTGCACGAAAGGTTTGAAGCAAGAGCATTTACGAAAAGCGATTTTACAAGCGTTGAAAATTTGTGCGCCCGATTTGGTTGATTATTTGCCCGAAAAATTATTGCAGCATTTTGGTTATCCCGATTTTCTCACGGCGTTACAGCATATTCACAAGCCGACGACGACGCTCAATTCGATTTTGGCAGAACAGCGGCTGGCGCACGAAGAATTGATTGTGCATTATTTGTCGCTGCGTCACGCGCGACAATATGCGAAACAGTGGAAAGCTCCGATTTTTTTGCCGAATAAAAAGGTGGCGAAAGAATTTTTAGATTCGTTGCCGTTTAAACTGACAGGCGCACAACAGCGCGTGATTGCTGAAATTGGTGAGGATTGCGTTCGCGGTCAACCCATGTTGCGATTGGTGCAAGGTGACGTGGGTTCGGGAAAAACATTGGTTGCCGCAATGGCGGCGTTATCCGCCATTAGCAACGGTTATCAAGTCGCGCTCATGGCTCCCACGGAATTACTCGCCGAGCAACATTACCGAAATTTTGGCGGTTGGCTGGAACCTTTTGGGCATCAAATTTTGTTTTTAACGGGTCAATTAAAAGGCAAAGCGCGTGAACAAGGTTTAGCGGATTTGGCGGAGGGGAAAATTCAACTTGCGATTGGTACGCACGCGCTGTTTCAAGAGCAAGTGCAGTTTAATAAATTGGGGTTGATTATCATCGACGAGCAACATCGGTTTGGTGTGGATCAACGATTGGCGTTGCGTGACAAAGGTGAAAAAGGCGCAAGTCGCCCGCATCAATTGGTGATGACGGCGACACCGATTCCGCGCACGTTGGCAATGATGCAATATGCGGATTTGGACGTGTCGATTATTGACGAATTGCCGCCGAATCGCCAACCCGTTGTGACGCGCGTGTTATCGGCTCAACGGCGTGAGGCAATTATCGCCCGCATTCACAATTGGGTGGCGACAAAACGTCAGGCGTATTGGGTGTGTACGCTGATTGAAGAATCGGACGTGTTGCAAGGTGAAGCGGCTGAAACGACGGCGGAAATGTTGGCGGAAGCCTTGCCAACTGTGCGAATTGGTTTGGTTCATGGGCGAATGAAAGCCGCCGAAAAAGCCGCCGTGATGCAAGCGTTTAAATTGCACGAAATTGATTTATTGGTCGCCACAACGGTGATTGAAGTGGGTGTCGATGTGCCGAATTCGGGTTTGATGATTATTGAAAATCCAGAGCGGTTGGGTTTATCGCAATTGCATCAATTACGCGGTCGAGTCGGACGCGGCGAA
>JBAXMT010000438.1:0-1931 GCA_037134135.1 Methylococcaceae bacterium
TGTATGTAGTTGTACAATAGAAAGCCCGCTCTTTGGTGTTGAACGGGAGAGTGGGTTTTTTTGTGTGTTATGATTTGGCAAATGTTAGACAAATCGGAGAAAAAAAAATGACAGACGAAGAATTGAAAGAGTTGGTAGCGAGTTTGGCGATTAAGTCAGATAGATTGGATGCTCAGATACAAGAAACAAATGCTACGTTAAAGCGTGTTGGCGTTGATTTTGGCAACATGAAGAAAAATCAAGGGGATATTGCAGAAGAGTTTTTCTTTAATAGCTTGCTTGATGACCCACATTTAGGCGGAATTCATTTTGATGATATTGTGAAAAGCCAATTTAAACATCGTGGCAATTTGCAAGAGGAATACGATATTGTGATGACTAACGGTGACGCAATTGGCATCGTTGAAGTCAAGTACAAGGCGCATGAAAACGACTTAAAACAGTTAGAACGCAAGATGCGAAATTTTAAAACGTTATTCCCTTGGTTTAAAGATTACAAACTTTATGGCGCAATTGCCTCGTTCAATTTTTACGATAAAGCAAAAGAAGAAGCCTTAAATCAAGGATTTTTTGTGCTGCAACGCAGTGGAAAAGTGGTGCAAACAGATTGTGGCGAAAATTTGTTGGTGATGTAAATTGAGTTTTGACCTGCTTTGCTTGATAATATCAACAAAACCAGCCGACGAGAGAAGGCGGGGGTTGTGAGAAAAGAAAGCCCGCTCTTTGGTGTTGAACTGGAGAGTGGGCTTTTTTGAATTTTTAGAACGATATATGCTTTTTAAAGGTTGTCTGGGTTTGACGTGATTTTTTAAGTTTTAAAATTTAACGTTAAATGCTGTGTGTTGAAAAGTGATTTATCAGAACGTAATTTTTTAGAGATATAACTAAATGTTAAATACAGTTACCGAATTAGACGCTTATACCGAAATCGCCGAAAAATACTTTCGTGAAGAAGAACGCCAAGAAATTGTGGATTATTTGGCTAGAAATCCCAAAAAGGGTGATGTGATTCCAGGCACGAATGGTCTTAGAAAATTACGCTGGGGCAAAGATAACAAAGGAAAAAGTGGTGGCGGGCGAATCATTTACTATTTTCACAATGAAAAGTTGCCGCTGTATTTGTTGATTATGTACGCAAAAGAGACACAAACTGATTTAACGATAAAACAGCAACAAAGATTAGCAGGCTTAGTAAAAATACTGATGACTGACACTGTAGGGGAGAAAAACAATGAATGACGATGATTTTGAAAGACTTTGTAAAAGTTTGGAACAAGCAATTGCCCATGCTTCGGGTGAAAAAGTGGATGGGGTGATTACTCACCATCCGAAAAAATTACAAGTTGTGCGGAAAGAAACACACGCTAAAAAATATGTTTCGCATAATCACCACGCGCATAATTCTGCTATGGCGGCTTGATGTGAAAAAAGAAAGCCCGCTCTTTGGTGTTGAACTGGAGAGTGGGCTTTTTTGAAATGAAAGGAGCGTTATGGCGAAGATTGATGAGGTGAAAGAAACGTTGAATACACTGCGGACGTTATTTTCTCTCGGAATTGGTGTGATTGTTGCGCTAGCAGGTGCTGTTTCAACGCTGTATGACAATCACGATATTAGTGTTAAGTTTTACATTGCGATTGTGAGTATCAATGTTTTAATTGTGTTTCTTTTTTTGTTACTACGATTACTTTTCAAGAAAACTAAAGAATTAAGGGAGTTATGATGGCTACTTTTTTAGTTGTGTTAACGATGGCGGCTTTTTTAGGTGTTCTCTTTTACGGCTTTTACATTTTTGAACACGATTCATTGTAAAGCGTGTGGTGGTTTGACCTGCTTTGCTTGATGCCATACACAACCCCCGCCGACGAGAGAAGGCGGGGGTTGTGAAAAAAGAAAGCCCGCTCTTTGGTGTTGAACTGGAGAGTGGGCTTTT
>JBAXMT010000439.1:0-1906 GCA_037134135.1 Methylococcaceae bacterium
CGGTGCGTGAACGACTTCGTTCGGTGTACGCCGAAGATGCCGCAATGTTGATCGCAATCGGACAGACGGTGGCCATGGAATTTGCCACCATCGCCTCAACTAATAACTATTGGAAATGAATCGCCTGCGATTTGAGATTCTTATAAATCGCGTGATGCCATGTTCAGCCAGAATTTCTATGCGTGCTGAAAATTAGTTTTAATTGACTTTTCAAGCATTGGGGAAGAGTTACACTATTTTTTGCATTCAGCTACGAAATATTTAGGCTTACCCATTAAGCGGCAAATGCCTAACAATTTAAACTTGTTTAAAATATTAAATAATCCTTGACGTGAATAGAATCACTATTATATTAAAATTGTGTAGATGCATTGAAAGGATGCGCCATGGAACTTAATTGCAATCACTGCGTGGGTCACTTTGTTATCACATTCATATCAATCATGATTGGTGGTGCTGGAAGCATTGCTTTCGCACAACCTCCTCAATTAGGAAATGATTCGCAAGTCCAATTTGGTTCACTTGAAGGCGAATTTGCTACTGATCAAGAAAGCGCACCATTGAGCCGAAATCCAATGGATTTTGGAAATTTCAAAGCCAGCTCTGAATCTCAATTTGCGAATTCAACTCACCACTTTTACAGAATTCCTAACGCAACCGCTTTCACGAACGATACATTCCAAGAAATGACAGGAGTTCCAGAAGAAAATTCTTACATAATACTTGATGTTCCAGAATCAAATGGCCTGCACAAGTTGCAGTTGGTTACTATCGTTGATGGTTTGCCACAACTCCCAATAAATATTGGATATGCATTGGAATTACATTACTCAGAAATCTATGGACGGAGTGGTTCTATATCAAACACCGTCAATTCTGAGAATGTTGCTCTAGCCGCAGTTGAAGCTGACGGTCTCTATCAGATCACCACTGACACCGGATGGGCTGGCATAGCGGAAGGATTTTCAGTCACATTTACTTTAAAATTGTCTGTTTCTGGCAACGCAAAAATAAACGCGTTTTGGCCAGTAAATTATAATACGAAACAAATTCTCAAGACTCTGCCAGAACCGTTTCAAAGGGGTAAATTCGATGATTGTGATAAAATATATACCGATTGCCAATTAGAGGCAATCGCATCGAATGACGATAGACGCTCACAATGCGGCGACCTTTGGTTATTACTTGGGGGTTCCTTAGGTGGAGCGGCAACAGGATCCATGGGAGGCCCATGGGGAATTTTGGTTGGAGCCGTCGCGGGGCCGTTTGGCGCTTATTATGGATGTCTTCACTTATCAGAAAACGAGTATGACAACGATTGTAAACGTTGCAGGAGAGCATTTAATAGATGTATTATTAACAATAACACTACTTCAAGCAATAAAGAATAAATACTAATGCACAATCGAACAAAAAACTACAAACTTCTCATGGCCCTGTTACCCATCACCATGCTTGTGTCTGCAGGAATATGGTGGGGCACAATAAACTGGGAGCCTTTGAGAAAAATAATAATGTTGTTTTTCGAGCCGTTTGGAACTTCAAATGCTGCTGTAGGAAGTTTATTTATATTGATACTTGCATGTTTGCCTTTACTACTACATGGTCAACTATTACGAAGAGCTCGCAAAAAAAGCAAGGCGTTATCAGATTATTTTCACTGCCCCTCATGCGGATATGCGACATGGGCCAGTGGCCTACTTGTAGAAGATCCTTGCTCCGAGTGTGGATTTGTTCGACCCAATTTATGAATGCGCCATTTCGAATTTCAAAACTCCCTCACAAATGCAACTTTTCTATTTGACGCATGCCAGCCATTTTATATCACAATAAAAACATCATTGAACAAATGGACGATTCACCATGCAAGACATTCAACCGATATCTCTTTCGAAAAAATTTCTGC
>JBAXMT010000440.1:0-1903 GCA_037134135.1 Methylococcaceae bacterium
ACGACGCACAACCAGAACGAAGGGCGGAACCGACAACAGAACGCCACCAAAAACCACGAAGCGACAAACCACGAAACGAAAAAGGAACAGAAGAAACCACAACACACCCCCAGAAAAAACGAAAAAAGAAACGGGGCAGAACCCCAAACCACGAAACCATTTTACAACTTTTTTCGTAAAATTGCAAGCACAAAAACGACACAAAACCAGCAACGGCGCGGTACACAGCCAAAGAGAAGGCGCACACACAAAAGCCCGAGCGAAGAACACAAGCAAACGACACACACCCATTCAACCGCTCTTGATCTAATCTCTCATTTCACGAAACCGCAGACGTGAGCCACGAAACATCCAAAACGACAGGCGAAAAAAAGCCCCGAATGTTCGAGGCTGTAAGTTTTAGGAGTTGGCGCAGTGTTACAAAAATTTCAAACGGTTCTCTTTCCATTCGCTGCCATCAACAACACCGCTGTCATATTCCTTTTTCCAATCGTAAAAAAATGGCATGAATCCTGACGTTTCAACCTCGTGCGAATTCTTAAAACTGGTCGGTGAATAATAACCCCACGTTGCACAAAGTAACGCAATGATGCCTGCAACGACATATTCCCCCGCATTTCCTGTGCGAAGTTTGCCACCGAATAAATGGAACCGTGCGTCTGATGTTGGTGAAAATGGCACGCCTGCAATCGTGAATGAATCTGCGATAACATGACTAAATCCGCCGATGCAAAAACCTAAACCAATGTGGTGATAATCAACAATCAACCAAAAACACAGTATCGCCATTAGCCAATACAAAACGACGTGCGTCACGCCACGATGTTTCACTTTGATGCCGCAAATTTTCAGAATGTACTCGATCCAATCTGGCGCGGTTGAACCAAGAATCGCCACAGGAATTATCACGGGATTGATGATTGCACCGAATGACGCGCCAATGATGATGTGGTTTTGCCATTTCATTTTTGCGATTTTCTGAATTCGGCGGGGTAAATTGGGTTTGCATCAATCCACAATCCTTTTTTCTTTTCACGCGCCACGCTTTCGAGTTCGTTCAAACCCGCGCCTTGCACATCCTGCGCGTATTGGTCATAAACCCACGCATAACCGTCTTCAACCATCAACGCATTGATGTTTTCATTTCCCATCATTACGGTGCCAATCATTCGCCCGTATTTGTCGGTTCCTTCGTCATACACAACGACCTTTTCACCTTTCACGACTTCGCGTAAATAGTCGCCTGCCTCTTTGCCGTAAGGTTGCGCGGGTTTGCCATAGTGTGAAATTTCAGGCGCGTCGATTCGTGATAGTCGGACGGTGACGTTTTTGGTTTTCGTTTTCACGGTCAAGGTGTCGCCATCCAAAACCCGTGTGACTGTTCCGACAATGGTGTGAACGCTGTAAAAATCTGCGTTTGCTACGTTGTAAATGGTCAAAATTACTGCGGTTAAAATGAGTTTTTTCATGGTGTTGCACCTGTTAGTTAATAAATTTCTGAAAGGATAAAATTATTCAAACGTTCAACGTCTTCGGCTTTGCACTGGTGAATTAACGCCAATCGTGAACCTTCGATTGTGGCGTTTGCCGAGTCTAATTCGCCCTGTGTTGTGGCTACTTTTTCGAGTGCGTTTATTTGCTCATCAACTGACACGATGCCATCAGCGACGCGCTTTTGACTGCGTTTTTCGAGTGACAAATATAAGCCGAGCATTCTTTCTGCGCGGCGTTTCGTGCTTAACGCGGTCAACATTTGCGCGACGGCTTCAACGGTTTTCAGTTTGCGGTCAATCGCTAGTTTTTGCTCTTTGTCGATTTCAACGCCTGAATATAACGGCATTGTGGCGACGATTCCCGCGTAATACTGCGAAGCGTCCAAACTTTGAACCATTGCGCCCGTCGT
>JBAXMT010000441.1:0-1889 GCA_037134135.1 Methylococcaceae bacterium
AAGAGTGGGCTTTCTTTTTTCACATCACGCAAAGCAGGTCAAACAATCACCCGCTGCTCTGGCAATTTCTCTGCTAACCAAAGTTTAATCAAGGATTGCCGTGCAACACCTAATCGTGCCGATTCTCTATCAATTGAATCAATCATCCATGTCGGAAAAGTAATACTTACACTTTCACGATTAGGGCGACGAATACTTGCCATATCAAGATACGGAATAACGCTATCTTCACCGTCGTCAAAAATCTTATCAAAGTCTTCAGTTTTCATAAATTCTCACCTCATCTGTTCGTGAACGCCTGACAGAAATTAAACGTACATTTGATTCTCTGTATGTGATTATTGCTGTCCAATGTTTGTTGTGCATTAAACCAATCGTCAAATAACGTTGTTCGCCTTCACTTTGAATTGCAATCTCTACTCGGTCGCAATCTTCCCATAAAAGCTGCGCTCCTTCAAAATCAACACCATGTTTAATTTTGTTTGATTCACTTTTATTCTCATCCCATTCAAATTTCATCACTGATTCCATCTTTAAACCAGCCCAAATTCTACCACACCCTCCAACATGAAGAACCCCCGCCTTCTCTCGTCGGCGGGTTCCGTTTATGGCATCAAGCAAAGCGGATTAAACAACCACCCACTTTACAATATCAGTAAATTTTCAGCACAGTCTGTTTGAAGCACATTGCCACTACGTTGCAACACAAAAAATCCACGGTCTAAGGCTTCTTTTTTTGCCACTTCGTTCACATGAAATGCCGCCAATGCGCCGTAAAGTTTGTAATCGTTAAACCAAGGAAACAGCGTTTTAAAATTACGCATTTTACGTTCGAGCTTATCTAAATCATTTTGGTGCGCCTTGTATTTCACTTCGATGATGCCCACAGATTCACCGTTTGTCATCACTAAATCGTACTCTTCTTGAATTTGACCACGATGCTTTTTCATGTTGGTTGCAATGTCATCAAAGTGTATCGAACCCAAATGCGCGTCTTCTTCCAAGCTGTTAAAGAAAAATTCCTCAGCTACATCACCTTGATTTTTCTTCATGTTGCCAAAATCAATGCCTATGCGCTTTAACTTCTCATCGGTTTTTCGCATTTGCTCTTCTGTTCGATTCATTTGCTCATCAGTCTTCTTTTGAGCAATCGCCAAACTCGCTACCAATTCCTTTAATTCTTCGTCTGTCATTTTAACTACCTTCAAACTTCGTTTAAATTTTAAAGCCAAATCATACCACAACAAAAAAGCCCACTCTCCCGTTCACAGAAGAGCGGGCTTTTTCATAGTATCAAGCAAAGCAGGTCAAAACTTAACTTGCTTTTGCTTTCCCCCCTTTAAAGGGGGGCAGGCCTCACTTCAACCTCTTTCAAAATCACCGAAACGACCCCATTCAATTCCGAAAACACCTGCGCGTTATCAAACCGAATCACTTTCAAACCTAACGATTCCAACACTTTCGTGCGCTCAAAATCATACGCGATTGCGTCAGGTTCATAATGCTGCGAACCATCCAACTCAATCACCAACTTCGCCTCAACACCGTAAAAATCCACAATGTAACCCGCTATTGGTCTTTGACGATTGAACTGCACGCCCAAAATCTGTTTGCGTCGAATGTGATACGACAAAAACTCCTCCGCGCCCGTTTGGTTTTTTCTCAATTCCCGCGCTAACGGTTTGGTCGTTCTTGAATATGGCAACATCTTTTCCTCCTCCGAGATTAAAGCAACATCCCCCCTGCCCCCCTTCAAAGGGGGGAAAGCAAAAGCCCACTCTCCCGTTCAACACCAAAGCGCAGGCTTTTGGCAAAAAATAGTAAAATGTAGTGTTCCTTTTCACACAAATGAAATTCAAATGAAGCTAGTTTATATTATCGAAAACGGC
>JBAXMT010000442.1:0-1886 GCA_037134135.1 Methylococcaceae bacterium
AAATACCCGATAAAATTTTCACTTCGTCGGCTTCACGGCGTTGCGTGGTGTGGCGTGATGTTCCAGGTTTGCGACGGTCTAAGTCGTGTTGAATATCTGCCTCGCAAAGTTCCATCATCGGTGGGCAACCGTCAATAATACAACCCAACGCCACGCCGTGACTTTCGCCAAACGTTGTGACAGTAAATAATTTTCCTATTGTGTTTCCTGACATTTTTTATCCTAATCTAAATCTAAAAACTTACAAAACCAAATCAAATTAACGCTGTGCCGCGTTTTTATAAACGATATTTCGTTCACGTTTGCCAACCGAAACCACCACCACAATCAGCTCGTTATCTCGAACTTCATAAACCAATCGATAGCCAATTGCTCGCAGTTTGATTTTGTAACGCGCTTTTTGACCCGATAATTTTGATGGTGCGTGATGTGGGTTTTCCAAACGTTCCGCCAATTTTTGTTTGAATTGTTCACGAATTGTCGAATCCAGTGCTTGCCATTCTTTCCATGCAGCTGGGTGAAAATCTAACTCATAACTCATCAAGTGAAACCCGAATGAACGCTTGACCGTCTTTTAAACGCTGGTCTGCAATGGCATTGAGTTCTATATCATCCAGTTTTTCAAGTAACGCCTCATAAGCTGCCGCAGGTACACAATAAAATGCAGGTTGATTGCGATTTAAAATCGCAACAGGCAAGCCACCACCTGCGGCAACTGTTCCGATGGGATTCTTTTTCAACTCAGAAACACTCGCCGACATATCCGATAAAATTAAATGCGCCATAACAAAACCTCCAAAAAAATCAAAATCCCAACGCCCACAAAGCGAAATCAAAAGGAAAAAACACTATCCGCTACCTAACAAGCCGAACACTATAACCGTTGCCGTACTTACCGAAGCCATCTTTAAGGTAGTCGCCAGAACCGCCGTAGTCGAAGCCGACACTCCACGCAGTGAAACTATGAGAGGACGAGGAAGACCAAAACCAATAATTATCTTTTATTTCGGGGAAATACGTTGTGTCAATTGACGGATTAGTCGCGCCAAATTTCACAATGCCTAATAATTCGTCAACAGTTGGCAACCTCCAATCCTTTTTGCCGCACAAACTTTGTGAATTTACCGCAGTGACAAAGCCGTCAGTGTTGGTGCTGTCACCATACCTGCTGGTGTAGCCGCCAGCATTACAAAAACCGTTAATACCCCAAATACTATCATCACATTTTGGATAATCTGCCGTGTAATTAGTGTAAGTTTTATCTTTATCACGCAAACCGCCGTCAGTCGTTTTAACTTCCCAAATTAAACCTGTTTTGTTGTCTTTGGTGCAAGCCCAATCGGTGGGAGCTGTTCCTAAAACTGCGCTATTTGGAAGCGTTGAACCGTCGTTAGCAATTTTTGTGTAGCCTGTTTTTGTAATAGTAGAAGTAGAAGTTGGTGTTATTGCGGCAGTTGATGAAATCACATAATTTGCATTAGCAATCTCACCTTGTAAAACATTGCTTGCATTATAAATACCGATTTTATAAGTCGCCGTGCTAATACCGCTAGGCAAAGCATTCGATGACAACGTGCAAGTTTTAGCAGAACAAGTCATTGCTTTTAAACCGCCTTTGCCAAAGTCGATTTTGACTTTATTACCTGTTATTAAAGGCGCATCAAGTGTTGCTGTAAATTTAAACGTTGTTCCAGTTGCGCTAGTTTTCATGATTTCTGTGGCTTGTGCATTGCCAATAATTGCAAACAAAAGTCCAAATGTGAAAAGCGTTTTAAACGTAATTTTCATTTTATATTTCTCAATGATGTTTTTTCAAAGCGTGGGTAAACGTATCGTGAAAATCTGAAACTTGTTCCGCCGTTAGCAAAAACACGCCATCGCCGCCT
>JBAXMT010000443.1:0-1873 GCA_037134135.1 Methylococcaceae bacterium
GGTCTTGAAATTCCTATACCTGAAGCTGTTTGATTTCATAATGAGAATTGCTGTTAGAAGAAGGCATTGCGTTGGCAGAATTCATGAGTCCAGTCGGGGCGAATGCGGATGAATTCGGGCATTTGGTTTCAGTCGATTTCCAAAACACGCAAACCAAAGCTGCGGTAAATGTGTCATTGCGTAATTTGTACATCGCGGCAGGAACGTCACCAAATACGATTTATCAAAGTGAATATCCTGACACGTTTGTGATGGATAAATGGTTTTTCCAACGTTACGAGCCTGAATTTGAAAATGGTGCGGTGTCGTTGGTCGAAATGCACGACGAAAAAATGCCGAAATTAGGCAAACCTGCGCCGCTCACGTCGTATCAAAAAGACGGTAAATTCATCAGTTTCTACGGCGACAATCACCCTGTTTATGCGGGCAACGTTGTGAAAGCAATGGCGAGCGCGAAAAATGGTTATCCCTACGTCGTGAAATTGTTTGAGCAAGAATTGGCTGATTTAAATCCAGCTCAACAAACCGAACGTGATGCGGCGGCAAAAAATCTATTTGCCCGTTTAGATGCGGCTTTCAAAGCCACGATTGTTGAAATCAACCGTTTAACGCCGACGATTATTGAGTTGGTGATTAAATCGACGTTGGCAGCAGAAAAATTTGAAGCGGGTCAATTTTACCGCGTGCAAAATTACGAAGCGATTGCACCGACGGTTGAAGGCACGGTTTTAGCGGCGGAAGGGCTGGCGTTAACGGGCGCAGAAGTGAACAAAGAAGCTGGCACGGTTTCATTGATTACGCTGGAAATGGGTTCTTCATCGCGATTGTGTGCAACGTGGAAAGTCGGCGACCCCGTGGTTTTGATGGGTGTTACAGGCACGCCAACCGAAATTCCAACAGGTCAAACCGTGTTGTTAATCGGTGGTGGTTTGGGAAATGCGGTGTTGTTCTCAATCGGTAAAGCCTTACGCGCCGCTGGTAACAAAGTGATTTATTTCGCGGGCTATAACTTGGCACGCGACCGTTTCAAAGTCGAAGACGTTGAAGCCGCCGCCGATGTTGTGATTTGGTCAGTCAATAAAGGTGAAAATGTTGAACCGTTCACGCCAACACGCCCGCAAGATAAATCGTTTGTCGGTAACATTTTGGAAGCGATGATTGCTTACGGTAAAGGCGAATTGGGCGAACAACCGATTTCACTGGCTGACGTTGACCATTTGATTGTGATTGGTTCGGACAGAATGATGGAAGCGGTCAAACACGCGCGTTTTGATACGTTGAAACCGTATTTAACCAAAGCGCATCATGCGGTCGGTTCAATCAATTCGCCGATGCAGTGCATGATGAAAGGCATTTGCGCTCAATGTTTGTGCAAACACGTTGATAAAGACAGCGGCAAAGAGTTCTTTGTTTATTCGTGTTACAACCAAGATCAGGATTTGGATAAAGTCGATTTCCCGAACTTGAATGCGCGTCTTAAACAAAACACCGTGCAGGAAAAACTGTCTAATCTTTGGTTGGATTATTTGTTGACGAAGTAGAATGAAAAAAAAGCCCCGATGCAATGTGACAAAACGGGGCTTTTTTCTCATAAGTGATTATTTTAGTAATTTCCATTCACCTAAAATTTCATTTAACTTCCCATTTTTATCTATACAAAAAGTATGAGATTTTTCGCCTGTGTATCCTCCATAACTATTTTTAGCATTTACTACACACACTGATATGTAACCATAAACTGCAGTATTAAAAACACTACCTGTGTACTAGTACCCCCATCCTTTCATAGAAAAAGAACAGGAAATCTTAGCGGAATAGCCTACATTGAGCGGGCATCAAACCCAAGAAATTTGATATATGTCAGCCACAGATT
>JBAXMT010000444.1:0-1868 GCA_037134135.1 Methylococcaceae bacterium
ATGGATATAGTCAAACAATCCGAGATGAAATCAAATTTGTGTTTAATGAAACAATTAGCGCGGAAACATTGCGGCCACTATTTTCGGGACTAAAAATGTCGCCCTACGAACAGTCGGCAGCCAGTCCATCTGTTCCAGAAAAATTAGCGTTATCTTGCGAATTGGCTCAAAATATAGACCAGGAAAAACAGTGCGAACCCCTTGTTGTTGCTGGGAATATTATCGATGACCTCAAAAAAGGCAATCGCAAGTATGCGCTAATTTTTTCAAAACCGGGACAGTCACTGTTTTGTAACCACGCTGGCGTTCTACTTTTCAGTTCATTGATCAATCAGTTAGCAACCACGATAGATCGACAATCGCACTTGGTTATTCAATGGTTAACGAGTATATTATTGGGTATGGTTAACATCGAGCAGACAAAACTTATTGATCCAGAAAGTATAAAGGCGATGATGGGAACGTTTCTCAAAAGCCTTAAGCATCAGCGGGTTCACCTAGCAAAAATGGCTACTGACGAGGTTATTGCGCAGCTATTCGCGTTTAACTGTGACCTTGTTCAATGCCATCAATATGCCGACTATTATTATGATCCGCACACGAAACACTATACTGGAATGCAAAAGATTTTAAAAGGATGGTGCTCGGGCTCTCATGGCATAGCCAAAATACTCGCGATGGACTTTATTCATACCTCTGAAGGGCATCCTGTGTATGTGAAACATTTGGATAATTTTTACGATTTGCGTGAACGTTATGTTGAGGTTATTGATGAATTTCGCAAAATAATGAAAAGCAAAAAAACAGACGTGATGACTGTTGTTATTGATCGCGGCATTTTTGGTCTAGATGTTTTTAAAGATATCATTGAAAAGGAATATCTTAATTTAATTACCTGGGAAAAAGGATACAAACGAAATCTCTGGAACGCTGAAAAAATAAGCGGATCATTTAGTATGACTCGAACTAGAAACCACGCAAATGATCTACTAAAATATCAGTTTAGTTATATTGATCAGATATGGACAAAAAATGCTAAAATCAGGCAAATTATTGTACAGGCAACCAATCCTAAAGCAGTGATGGTAGAGGTCTCTATATTGGCAACCGATCTTCAGCGACCTGCTGAAGAAATCGTCAGATTAATGTTTAAACGTTGGATTCAAGAAAATGATTTCAAGTACCTGATCAAACATTTTGGAATCAATGAGATTACCAGTTATTCCAGCGTCCCTTATTCCAAATTAATCGATCTGGTAAAAGATAAAGACATGATCAGTGGCAGCTATAAGGCCAAGGAACTTAACCATAAGGATATTAATCAAAAACTTAGCAAATTATTGCTTCAGGAACATACAAAAAAGAAAAATAATCAAGAACGTCAAGAAAAAATACTTGAATTGACTAAACGCCTAGAAACCATAAAAAACGAGATTTTACAAGAAAAAAAGAAAGTATCTCGGCTTGAATCGCTTATCGCTGACCAATATTGCCGTTTGGATACAAAAGCAAAAGCGTTACTCGATGTTATCAAAATTATTGCCAGAAATATGTTTTATCAACTCTTAGAGCCATTCAAGGATTCTTACAATAATTATCGCGATGACCATGTCGTTTTTAGAAATATCACAAGAAGTGCTGGCGTTCTTGTGAATAACGACGATTCAATTACGGTTCTTCTCATGCCAACAATTTCTTATGAGACCAAAGTTTATAAAATCGTTGAATCCTTTTTGGATTTTGTTAATCAGTCTAACTCCGTTTTGCCCGATGGCTCTAATCGCAAAATAATCTTCAAACTTAATCAAAAAAGTAACAATTTATTTGCGATTTCAAACGGGCAGAAATGACCAATTACCTGAGGTCTG
>JBAXMT010000445.1:0-1868 GCA_037134135.1 Methylococcaceae bacterium
GACGCAATTGCCGAACCACAGCCAAATGTTTGAAAGCCTGATTCTTCAATGATTTCGGTTTCTGGATTTACTTTCAACGTCAAACGCAACGCATCGCCGCAACTAATCGAACCGACTTCACCAATCGCATTGGCATCAACCACTGCACCTGCGTTTTTTGGTGTGAAAAAATGCTCTTTAACTTTTTCTGAATAATCCCACATGACGGTTTCCTTTTAATGTGAAGTTGGTGTGCAAGATTTAGCGTCGCCGCCGTTGTTATTTGTCGAAAATGACGTGCCACAGGCACAACTTTTTACGGCATTTGGATTGGTAAATTTAAAACCCGAACCTTCAATGCTATCTAAAAAATCGACCGTCATACCGTCGAGCGTTGGCAAACTTTCAGCATCGATAAACACTTTAATGTCGCCGTAATCCATCACAGAATCGTTTTCGCCCGCTTCAGCTTCAAGGCGCAAACCATATTGCAAACCAGAGCAACCGCCGTCTGTGACTTCGATTCGCAAACCACCTGTTGGCTTATCGGACGTACTGATAAAACGCTCTACAGCTTTAATGGCGTTATCGGTTAATGTAATCATTGTGAATCTCCTAAACGGTTTGGCATTGATTTTGTAGTTAAACATTGCAAGCCGTATGCCAGACAAAAATCAACGGCTAACTCGTTGAAATTATGTGAATTAAAGACGGTGATTAACCCTTTTCAGCAAGCGATTACAAACAATTGAATGATTTTTGTCGGGTTTGCTACAAACACAAACGAAGGAAACAAAATGAACATTGAAGATTTAGATTTGGGTGATATGGTTTATGCGGCTCATGCCATTTTAGATGACGGCACAATGCCCGAAAGCCAAGAAGGCGACGTGTTAGCGAATGCGGAAAGTCGCGGCGTGATTGTCATGAAAGGTCATCATGAAGAAGAACCAACGCGCACCATTTTTTTGGTGCGTTTTGAAGATGACAATTTGAATTTGGGCAATCCGATTGGTTGTTGGGTTGAGGATTTAAGAATCGGCTGACAATGACAAAAGGTTCGAGATTTCAGGTTTCTTGAACCTTGGTCAATCCTCGTCACCAAAACAATTTAAATAATCCGCGCAGTATTCGCATGATGGCGAACGACAAACGTAAATACCTTCAGTTTCGCATAATTGTTTATAAATAAATTTTTTCCATTTCATGTCATAAACGTTTTGCGTGACCATTTTGGGAAAGTTATTTTTTAACAATGCAGATAAATCATCACGGCTAAACAGCCCCAAATCTTGCCACAAATGATTTTCACCTAAACACGCGGCGACGATAATCGTAATCAGCCATTCGGTTTCATCATTTTTTTCAACGGCAAAACCACGCAAAAAACGCTCAAGTTCATCCTTTTCAGCCATTCGACTGAAATCAAGATTTTGTTTAAGTGGAAAAATTGAAATGAAATAATCGGGGAAATGTTGCGCTAAAAGCTGTTGAAATTGTAAATCGGTTAAGCCTAAAAAATTCGGTAACGCGCCTTCGCCCGCTTGCCAACTCGCCAGCATTTGCGCGAAAAATTGACTGTTTGGCGCGTTGTCCGAACACGCTAATAACTGCTGATAATGGGGCTGTCGCATGGTGAAATCCTCACGCGCTAAACGTAAAACGTGTGGACGTGAATGGGGTCACGTCCACAAAAAAACCAACGACTAATACTCAACCCGAATATCTTCGTCACGCACAATCATCTGGCACGCTAACCGCCATTCTGACGGCAAATCGTCCACAATCATTTGTTCTAATTCTTCTTTGGTCACTTTGCCGATTTCACGCAAAACGGCTTTTTCTTTTTCAGTCAAAGGGCCGCCCATGCGTTGATGTTTTTTGTCGAT
>JBAXMT010000446.1:0-1850 GCA_037134135.1 Methylococcaceae bacterium
CATTTGCAAATTCTCTATTATCGGCTTTTTTTGCTTAACTTAATGGCATTGACCTGTTACATGGTCTAACGATTTAGCTTCTTCAGCTCAAAATTATGCTGATACACTACGAGAAAAACACCATTGCCAAATGGTTCACAGTCATACCAAAGACATAGGGGAGAATTTATTTTGGGCAAGTCCTATCATGTTCTCAAACGGTACATCAGGTTTGCAACCAGTTACGGCTACTCAGGTCGTAGATAGCTGGGGAGCTGAAAATAAGGATTACAACTATCAAACCAACACCTGTAAAAAGGGACAAATCTGTGGGCATTACACGCAGGTCGTATGGCGTGATACAACTCAAGTGGGTTGTGGTAAAGCTATTTGTACCGACAATTCACAGATTTGGGTTTGTAACTACACGCCAGCTGGTAATTTTGTTGGACAGAAACCGTACTGATATGACTTACAACACCGATTTAAACGTCATTGGCGGATTGAAAGATTACAACGTGATTCAAAAATCACTGGAATCTTACTTTAACGAGTTCGACAGTTTTAACGAGTTAATACAACAGCGAAACGAATTCAATTTACGCACAGAGAAAAGTCGCAGTCGTATTGAAGCCGCGATTACCAGCTCTTTTTTGTCGTTTAACAATCAGAACCACATTGATTTAATGCAGGGAATTTTTGCTAAAAACTCATCGGGCGTGATGCAAAAAGAGTTAATTTTGTTCTGGCAATTTGCGGTTTGTAATCAACTGTTTTTTGATTTGTCAGCTAATGTGTTTATGAAAAACTATTTTTCAGGCAGAGTGGGATTATCGAAAGATGACCTCGTTGGCTATTTAAAAGAATTTCTGGTGCAAAATAATTCGCTGAATTTGAAATGGTCTGAAATTACGATTGAAACGTTGGCAACTAAATATCTGAGTTTTATGACTAAGCTAGGATTTTTAACGGGAGCGCGAACAAAATCATTCCAGCATACAAAAATATCGGCGGAATCATTGGTATTACTTTTGTATTTTGCTCAGATTGCAGAACCTGAAAATAAAAACATTCTGACAAATAAACTGTTGCCCTTATCATTTGTGCCAACAGAAGACATACAAGAACGCTTAAAAAAGCTGTCATTGAAAGGATTTTTTAATATGAATTTTAACGGGGTGTCGTTAAATATCGAATTAGTTCACAGCTACAAAGGAATTTGTGATGTCTTATACCGTTGAACATCAGCACAAGTTTGAAAACTTACAGCTTCAAATTACCAATCAAGACCAGCTAAAAAAACAAGCTAATGGCGGCAACAGTATTTTGTTTTCCTACCCGCCAAATGAAGAATATCTTTATCTCAACAAAGCGGGCGAAATTTACGAAGAGCAAGCCGCGTTTATTGATGTCAGTCAGTTATTGGTTAAATTTATTGATGAATTTGGTTGGGACGATTTCAAGGATTATTACAGCGATTTTCAAGATACGCCGCATAAAGTTTTTAAATCCGAGGGTGCTGATGTTGATTTGTTCGACATGATTATTGGTGAAATTGAATCCGTGTGTCAGCAAAATAAATTACCTTTTTTAGTTCGCACGGGCTGTCTTTATGGGACAGGAATAGAAAACGTGAACATCATGGAACATAAAACCGTGATGAATCTCCCCCATCCGTTAATCATTTTTTATCCTTCTCGCATTGAAGATGACAATCTTCATTTTCTAAATTGTAAACTTGCCTCGCAATATCGCGGCATATTAGTCAAATAACACACTCATGCCTAAAATCACCGAAATTTTAACCCTCAATCTTCACAATAGTTCGGACAGTTTTTTGAAAAGATGAAAGAAATCTAAAAATCAGCGAA
>JBAXMT010000447.1:0-1845 GCA_037134135.1 Methylococcaceae bacterium
TACCAGCAAAATCGCGGTGATAATGCCCGCGAATAAATCGCCGTTAAAATCGGCGTGGCGGTAAGTTTTTAACCAACTGAAAATCGGAAAGAATGACATGATTGCGTTCTGGCGTGAGTGGTCAAAGATGCAACGAATTATCGAAGTATCTTTGACCGATGTTGGAATTTTTCAGTCGTTATCGACAAATTCTAAGCTGCCTGTTCGGCAGTAAATATGGACTAAATGCCTTTAAACATAAACTCCAATACATCCACTTTCTAATTTCTAAGCTGCCTGCTCGGCAGTAAATACAAAAAATTTATTCACCTTTAGTGAACTTTTCAGCGTAACTTGATTTATGCGGAATATCAAATCGAATGCCACGCAACATCAAGCTCCAATACATCCAAGGGAAACCGATTTTTTTGCCAATCCACCAAATCCAACGGCTGGCACGCGGATCTAAAAATGGGAATGATGGCGTGATTCGGCTGTCATAACTGAACTCCGCCAAAATCACCGTGTTCAACGAAGTCACCAACGGACACGAACCGTAACCGTCATATTTTGGCGACAACGCTTCGGCTTTCATTAAATGCAAAATGTTATCGACCACCACGGGAACTTGTTTGCGAACCGCCGCCGCTGTTTTCGCATTCGTCGTTGAAGCCGCATCGCCCAAACCAAACACGTTGGCGTATTTGTTGTGTTGCAACGTATTCGGATGCACATCAACGCGCCCATCAACATTTGCCAGCGGACTGGTTTTAATAAAATCGGGTGCGCTTTGTGGCGGCGTGACGTGAATCATGTCGAACTTTTCAATCGTTTGCTGCGTGTTGCCATTCGCATCGGTAAATTCAAACGTTGCCGTTTTCGCTTCACCATCGACTGCAATCAAATTGTGAGCAAAATGGGTTTTAATGCCGTATTTTTCAACGACTTTCGCCAACGGTTTTGCAAAGAAGGGAATGCCAAACATCGCGCCACCGACGTTGAAAAACTCCACGCTGATTTTGTCGGCAATGCTTTTTTGACGGAAACGATCCGCCGCCATGTACATAATTTTTTGTGGTGCGCCCGCGCATTTAATCGGCATCGCAGGTTGCGTGAATAACGCCCGACCTGATTTTAGATTTTTAATACATTCCCAAACATATTCTGTGGTTTCGGGTGAATAATTACTGCACACGCCGTTTTTGTTCAACGCTTCTTTTGCACCCGCGATTTTGTGCCAATCCATTTGAAAGCCAGGACAAACTACCAAATAATCGTAACTAATTACGTCGCCTGTTTTGAGTGTGACTGTGTTGGCTTCGGGTTGAAACGTGTCGGCGAATTCTTTAATCCATTTCACGCTGGAAGGAATTAAATCGGCTTCGTTGCGCGTGTGTTTCGCTAACGTTGATTCACCGCCGCCGATGATTGTGAAGGCGGCTTGATAATAATGTTTTTCGCTGGGTTCGATAATGGCGATGTCTATTTCTTTATTCATTCGACGCATATTGTTCGCGACTGAAACGCCTGCTGCGCCTCCGCCAACAATTAAAAGTGTGTGATGCTGTGTCATGTGTAAATCCTCATTTTTATTATTTTTCGGAGTACAAACCTTGGTTTGTATGAGCAAACCAAGGTTTGCACTCCGAATTTGTTATTTGTTATTTGTTCCAACCTTCAAAGCCACCCGCCAACGACAAAACGTTGGTGTAACCTAGAATTTGCAATGTTTGCGCGGCTAACGCCGAACGCCCACCCGTGCGGCAATAGATTAACACCGCTTTTGTTTTATCGGTTAATTCGGGTACCGTGCCGATTTTAAATTCTATAACACCACGCGGCAACAAAATTGCGTTGTCGATGCAA
>JBAXMT010000448.1:0-1830 GCA_037134135.1 Methylococcaceae bacterium
TGCGGTTGTGTCCGCACCGGTGATAGCCCTGCTCTACCTGTGGTTGGGTTGGAGAGCCACGTTTGCCGTCATCGGAGCCTTGGGATTCCTCTGGATCATCCCTTGGTGGTGCGTGGCACGCTCGGGCCCCGGGAGTCATCCTTGGATTACACGGGAGGAGAGGGCTCTCATTCTGGAGGGAGCATCTGAGGAGGGGGCGTCGATCGAGGAGAACCTTCCAAACAACACGTCCTCACCAGGACTAAACTGGAGGCAGGCCCTGGCTTATCGGCAGACCTGGGCCATTATCCTTTCCCGATTCTTCATCGACCCCGTCTGGTGGCTCTTCGTGAACTGGCTTCCCATCTACCTCGCGGAGCGCTTCGGCTTCGACGTGAAGCAGATCGGAATGTTCGCCTGGGTCCCCTACCTCGGGGCGGTAATCGGGAGTCTGGTCGGGGGATGGTATTCGGGTCACAAGATGAGTCAGGGATGGAGCGTTGATCGGGCTCGCAAGCAAGCCATCGTCATCGGAGGGGTGATGACGCTTCCCGGTTTCATTTTAGCGGCATTTGCTGGGAAGCCATGGGTCGCCGTGCTGGCCATGGCCCTGGTCCTTTGTGGTTTTCAGGTCATGATCAACAACATCCAGACGCTACCGGGCGACTTTTACTCTGGGAAATCAGTCGGGACGGTGGCGGGTATCAGCGGCATGAGTGCCGTGCTCGGTGTGCTTCTCTTCAGTACCTGGCTTGTTCCCTCGATGAGTCGGATCAGTTATATTCCCGTCTTTTTGATGGGAGTCGCCTTAGTTCCTGTGGGTATCGCACTTCTCTTCCGATTTGGCGGGACAATTCGAAGAATCGATCTTGCAGCTTAAGGTGCATGGCTCAGAAAAGAGGGCAGCATCAGGCATGTTCATGAGCAATAGGGGGCGGTAGGTAGCAAAAATAAGGTATCTTAACGGACTCTTGTGTGTTAAATCTCGTCGGATTAAGTCAATCCAAAAATCCAGAGAAAACATGAAACTTACTATATTGCCTCTTTTTGTAACAGATAATCAAATTTACGATTACAGATCAAGAAAGGCTGAATCAGGGGATTTCAAGGCCTGTTCCACAAAACTTCCCGGTAAATTGAGTCGAGGGAACGGTAAAATCTGTTTTTTGCTATTGGCGGCAATTTTTTTTACGATTTCGAGGGGTAGCGCCCAGAACCTCTATGTGGGAAGCAATTCTTCCGGTGAAGTGGTCGAATTTTCATCCGACGTCGTTGTTTATGACAGCACGTACATCGGCATCGGAAGCAATGCATCAAATAACATTATAAGAATATATAATTACGGAACTGAGTTTATCAATAATAACGAATTTTACATAGGTTATACTGGAATCAGCAACAGTCTGAATATTGCTTCCCAAGGACAACTTGTCATTAGTGGTTCTACTTACATTGGCTATGGAGTGGGATCGATCGGGAATGCAGTGGTTGTTTCGGATGTAGAAACGACATTGACCAATGCGGGGGATCTGTTCGTGGGATATGATGGTGCAGGAAATAGTCTGATGGTGAGCAACGGCGCCGTGGTTAGTGTGAGTGGGAACACTGATGGCGTGGTGATCGGGAGAGGGGTGGGTTCTACTGGCAATCTTATTCTTGTGGATGGGGAGGGGTCGGTTTTGCTGTCTGACTCGAACCTGATCATTGGTCAGGGTGGTGGGGGTACATTGACGCTGTCGAGGGGAGGAGGGGTGAGTGCCGGAGTTTTTGTGCTGGCAGCCCAACCGGGATCGACGGGGACGCTGAATGTGGGGACTCCTGGAGGCAGCGACAGCAACCTGACTATCGGCG
>JBAXMT010000449.1:0-1829 GCA_037134135.1 Methylococcaceae bacterium
GGCGCAGGTTCGGAAACTGAATAATTTCCTGTGAGTTGATTGCTTTTTAAATTGCCGTTGTTGTCGTAAATGCCAACGGTGAAAAGGCTTGAGCCTAAATCTATCGGTTTTGCTGAAAGTGAAAAACTCGCGCCTGAACCGTTCATTTGCATCAAACCGTTGCCGTAATCGATTTGAACGCTGTAACCCGTTGGCAAATTCGCATTGAGTTTGGTGTTAAAAGTGATGCTGTTGCCGTAAATAATTGAACTGGGCGAAGCGTTTGCATTAGAAACCGTCGGTATTTTTACGACAGAAACGGGTTCTTGAACTGTTACCGATTTTGAAAATTCGCTGGTGGCGTTGAGTTTATCAATCGCGCTGGCAACGAGTGGTTGAATCCCTGAAAATTTGTAAGTGTGCGTGAAGGAAATTGTCGCACCGTTGGTAGCGGCTTTTGATGTATTCGCTGTGCCATCGCCCCATTGCACGTCAATTTTCGACAAATCGCCATCTGTGTCCGTGGCTTTGAATTTGATGGTGTAGGTTTTGTTTTTCACCACCGAATCTGCGCCGCTGATAAGTGAAATGGTGGGCGGCGTGCCTGTGGGTTGTGTGATAACCGCTGAACCGTCGCAACCTGCAAGACAAATTTCATTATCGGAAAGCATATTTTCTTCTGAAGGTGTTTGTAACGGCTCTTCCTTTCTTACCGCATTTCTCACTTTTGTGAGTGCATCCAAAATCCTTACACCAGGTTGAAACAAATACTGTTTGAGATATTTTGTGTAAAGGCTGTTTTTTTCGATGGGATTGTCATTTGCCACACTACCCGATTTGGTTGCGTAAGCAATCAAAGTGCCGAGTTGAGCATCGATATTGGTTAAGCCTTTGCCTGTGTTGCTTAATGATTTAACGCTTTTAGATAATGGATTATCACGACACGCATCTAAAATAACGATATTGGCTTTATTTTCAGCTTCTTCCATCGCTCCTACAATCAATCCCACATTGTAGCCTCTTATGGCTAAATCCACTTTTCGTGAAATTTTTGCATCTGCTGGAATGAGATAATTGACACCATCCATTTGCATTCCGTGACCTGAATAATAAAAAAGTCCAATACTGCCTTTATTTTTTTCGAGACTACTCACAAAATTATCTCTGTAATAATCTAAATCTTGTGCTGTTGCATTTTCCTTGTATAACACCGTAAAACCAACTTTTTCAAGCGCGGCTTTCATGTCTTTTGCGTCGTTGACGGGATTTTTCAGATTTAAGTTTTTGTCATCGTAAATGCCGTTACCAATTACTAAGGCAATTTTTTCCTGCGCCCAAACCACTTGCACGCTTGAAAAAGATGCAACCAAAAAGCCAATTTTTAAGAGTTTGTTTTTCATTTTATTTTCCATCGTGAACTAATCGCACAAAAGAACCGCTACTTTTTGAACCAGAATACCCAATGCCTTCGTCAAATCCAACATAAAAAGCTCCACCAAAAGGATTTTGCGTGGCTGTCCAATAACTGTTGTCGCGTGTGAAAGCAAAATACTTGCGGTTAATTGTTGGACGCTCGACTTTTTGATAACTTGAACATTCACCATCGTCGTCATCGTATTTGCCATCAGAGCAATAAACCAGCGTGATGAGTTCTTCTTTTTCGGGCAACCGCCACTCATTTAAACCACACAAGCGTTCATCATTCACCGCATTTACAAACCCAAACGTGTCGCACGAACTGCCGCTGCACCATTTTTGATATTCATAACTACGGAAAGTGCCTTTGTTTTCGACCGTTGGGTTGTACCAACTGTATTTTGAATCTTTATCGTGCAAGCCACCGTCATCGG
>JBAXMT010000450.1:0-1828 GCA_037134135.1 Methylococcaceae bacterium
CCCAACGTTTCCAAACAGATTTGTCTGCGAATAGAACGTTAAATATGTCTTACACATCGTCTGCTTATTGGCTGCGATTAGAATTAGAAAATAGCAGCGATAAACCCATTGAGCGAGTGTTAGCCATTGACCATGCGCTACTGGCAAATCTCGATTTTTATTTTCAAACCGACAACGAACATTATGAAACCGTTCACACCGGCTATTCACAACCTTTAGAAAGTCAAAGTCGTTCCTACGAAGGCCGAATTTTTGCATTTCCGATTAGTTTGCCCGCCCACAGTCAGCACACACTTTATTTACGGGTTCAAACGCCCAACGCCATGATTCTGCCCATTTTATTATGGCAGCCCAATGATTTTTATATACACGAACGTAATAATTATGCCATGCAAGCTATTTATTTTGGACTGGTGATAACCGTCATCTTGCTGAGTTTTGTTTTCGTGTTTATTTTAAAAGAATCCGATTACCTGTTATATGTCGCCATGATTTTTTTTACGGCGTTGACACTCTTCGCCAACAAAGGATTAGGTCGTGAATTTTTATGGCACGATTTAGCGTGGCTAACCCGAATAGCTCCCTTATCATTCGCTTCCTTCGCGATGGTATCGCAGGTGGTTTTTCTACGCCGAATGCTGGATACTTTCAAACTTGCTCCCAAAATAGATTGCGTTTTAAAACTGCTTGTTGGTATAGCATTGCTTATTCCTGTAGTACTGCTATTGGAATTTCAATTCGCCAAATTTATCATGATTATTTTTTCGATGACCGTAGGATTCAGCATGGCTGTGTCTTTCATTGGAATGCGAAAAGGAAAACGTAACGCTTATTTTTTATTCACCGCTTTTGCCATCTTCATGTTAGGGATCATGGTCAATACAATGTTAGTGTTGGCACTTGTACCGACAAACTTTTTTACCATTCATAGCACGCAAATTAGTTCAGCAATAGAATTTCTGGTCTTTACATTTCTTTTGATAGACCGCTATCAACTTGTCCTCAAAGAAAAACAAGAAAATGACCTAGCACTTCGAGTGGCTAATAATGAAAATGAACTGTTAAAACGCGCTCTTGATGAAAATGAACTGTTAAATCGTCAAGTAAATCACATGCAAAAACTAGAAAGCATTGGACGACTGACTTCGGGTATTGCTCATGACTTTAATAATATTTTGGCGTGTATGATTGGTTACAACGAAATGAATCAAGATGTTGCTGACGACATAACCGACGCAACATTAAAATCTGAACTCGAACACAATATGCGTCAAATTCATTTAGCCAGTAAACGTGCCACTTCGTTGATTGAAAAAATGCTGACATATTGTCGCCAAAACACAACCGAAAAAATCATCATCATACAACCTACGAAAGAAGTGATTAGCGAAGTGGTGGAAATGTTGCGCCCCGCGTTGACCAGTCGAATCAAACTGGAATTTGTAAATCAGTTTGATAACGATCGTGAATATTGTAAAACGTGTGATTCGCAAAAGACTTGTGAAAATATAAATAAAATTGAAATTGATGCTGTTGATTTGCATCAAATTATCACGAATTTAGCGGTGAATGCACGCGATGCCATGAAAGAACGTGGCGGTGTGATTACGATTTCGTTGAATGCGCTGATGAATATAACGGCTCAATGTGTCGCGTGCGCTGAAATGATTAAAGGCGATTTTATTGAATTGAGAGTGTCGGATAACGGCACCGGCATTGAACCGAAAATTATTCATCGGCTTTTCGATCCATTTTTCACCACGAAACCACAAGGCGAAGGTACGGGTTTGGGATTATCTACGGTCATCGGCATGGTGCATTCGTCACA